>NZ_JAYGHZ010000412.1:0-2914 GCF_034931285.1 Synechococcus sp. BA-120 BA3 | reverse complement strand
GCCCAGCGCCCCAGCCGCCCGGAGCCGGCCAGCTGCTGGCGCAGTCGCTCCATCTCAGCCCGCCGTTGCTGGCGCCGCTGCTCCTCACTCGGCACCCGGTCGTCGAAGGGCACCCGGGAGCGCTCCGCCAGCCAGGCCCCCAGGTGGCGCAGGGGGGTCGGATCGGTGGTGTGGTCGTCGACCCGCAGGGGCGGATCGGGGGGCCGGAGGGCCTGGAGGCGGTAGGAGCGGTCCCCTTCGGAATCGACCCGCTCGACCAGCTCCAGGGCCCGGGCTTCCCCCAGGGTCCGCAGGCGTTGGCCGAAACGGCGCTGCAGCACCAGGACCCGCGGCTCCAGCCGCCACTCCAGGCGCCCGAAGGCCAGCCACAGCTGGCCCCAGCCGCCGGCGAGGGCCAGCAGCGCCAGCGGAAACCCCAGGGCCCAGAACCCCGGCCAGGCGGAGCCGTTCCGCAGCAGCAGGGCCAGCGAGCCCCACAGCACCAGGTTCACCACACCCATGACCAGGCGCTGCTGCCGCCGCAGGGCCTGGTCGGGCACCAGCAGCGGACTGCCGAAGGAGGGCGTGAGCTCCTGCCAGCCCGCCGGCAGGACCGGTACCGACGGGATCCGGCTCTGGGCCTGGCCCGGGTCATCGGCCGGCTCCCCGGCCAGGGGGCGCAGGCCCAGCCGCCGGTTGAGCTGCTCGGCGGCCTCCTGCCGCTGGCCAAGGCTGCCGAGCCGGGTGATCTCAAGACGGCCACCGTGCAGCTCCGCCACCAGCGGCCCACCCCAGGAATCCGATCCCCGCACCTGGAAGCAACGGATCTCCCGGCCGCTCAGGGCCTGCCGGCGGCGGAACGGTCCCCGCTGCACCTGCCGCTCCAGCCCCCCGTCCGGCGCGACGGTCAGCCGGTCCTCCGACCAGAGCGCCCGCAGCAGCTCCCGCAGGGCGGTGGCGCCGCCGAGGGTCCAGAGACCCAGCCACACCAGCAGGAACAGGGCCACCGGCAGGGCCGCCCCTTCACCGCCGGCCAGAAAGGCGCCCAGGATCCGCCAGAGAACCCAGAGGGCGAACACCTCTCCGGCCAGCCAGCCGCACAGCCAGAACGAGAGGAACCCCGCCACGAAGAAGCGACCGGGGCCGACGGGCCGGAAACGGAAGCTGGTGGTGCCGATGCCGCTGCTCACGGTTTCGCCTGCTGCTTCGCCGATCGCTTCGCCCACCCTCTCGCCCGCCGTCGTCCGATGGGCCCATGGTGGCGAGGCGACGCCGGTGGGACATCCTTCCGCCAAAGGAAAACCCCCGATCCGCGGACGGAACGGGGGTGAGGATGTCAGCGCTGCGGCGGCCTCAGCCGACGAACTCGCGGCTGGGGGCACTGACGCCGGCGGGGGCGGTGCCCTTCAGGTACGCCAGCATCGTGTCGGCGTCGGAGCACTCGAACGGGTCGGTGGGGCAGTTGTCCTCGAGGCCGGGCTCCACGAACATCTTCTCGATGGTGCCGTCGTTGACGAGCATCGAGTAGCGCCAGGAGCGGGCCCCGAAGCCCAGGTTGTCCTTCTCGACGAGCATGCCCATCTTGCGGCTGAACTCACCGTTGCCGTCGGGCAGCAGGAACACCTTGTCGGCGCCCACCTGCTTACCCCACTGGAACATCACGAAGGCGTCGTTGACGGACACGCAGACGATGCTGTCCACACCCAGGCTCTTGAACTCCTCGTACAGGGCCTCGTAGCGGGGCAGGTGGTTGGAGGAGCAGGTGGGGGTGAAGGCACCGGGGAGGGAGAAGACCACCACCTTCTTGCCCTTGAAGATGTCGTCGGTGGTCAGGTCCTGCCAGCGGAAGGGGTTGGGGCCGGGCACGGACTCATCGCGCACACGGGTCTTGAAGACGACGCTGGGGACCTTTTCGATGGCAGCCATGTGAATGTGTGAAGAACGACTTGACGACGCGCCGCCCGGAGCAGCGATCGCAGAGAGCTTAACTCGCAATCGGTCCGCTTTAGGGGGGAAACCGGCTGAGTGTTTCTGCTCATCGCCGCCCCCGTGCCACCCGCTCGACCGGCCTACAGTCCGCTTCGCCTGCCCCCGGCCCTCGCCCCAGCCATGACCCTCTCGATGTTCGAGGCGGCCGTTCCGCCGCTGGCCCGCAGCCTGCGCAACCTGGCGGCGGTCCTGGCCAAGGCGGCCGCCCACGCCGAAGCCAGAGGGATCGATCCCGCCGTGCTGCTGCAGGCCCGCCTCTACCCCGACATGTTCCCCCTGGTGCGCCAGGTGCAGATCGCCACCGACATCGCCCGCCGCGGCCTGGCCCGGCTGGCCGGGGTGGAGAGCAGCTCCATGGAGGACAACGAAGCCGGCTTCGACGACCTCATCGGCCGCATCGCGGCGACCCTCGCCAGCCTGGAGGGCTTCACCCCCGAGCAGATCGACGGCACCGAAACCAAGGCGATCGAACTGCCGATCCGGGGCGAGACGCTCCGTTTCAACGGCCAGAGCTTCCTGCTGTTCTTCGTGCTGCCCAACGTCTATTTCCACGTCACCACCGCCTACGACATCCTGCGCCACAACGGCGTGGAGCTGGGCAAGCGGGATTTCCTGGGCGAGCCCTAGCCCCCCCAGCCCCCTCTCCTGGGTCAGGGCAGGGGCCGCCGCAGCGCCGCCGGATCGAGGCCCTCCCGCAGCGCCAGCACGATCCCGGCCGCCTCGGCGTAGCTGGCGGCCGGGATCACCGGCAGCCCCAGGGCTGCCCCATCCACCTGCAGCAGGCAGGGGTTCCCCTCCACGGCGATCACGGGCACACCCCGCCCGGCGCAGGCCAGCACCGCCTCCCCCCCCAGGGCCCCCGCCGGCGCCACCACCGCCCCCACATCGGCGCCGTGCAGCAGCCCGATGCCGCTGGCCGGTTCGGGTCGCAGTGAAGGGGCCCGGC
>NZ_JAYGHZ010000411.1:0-2921 GCF_034931285.1 Synechococcus sp. BA-120 BA3 | reverse complement strand
CGACAGTAGTGACGGCCTGGCGGCCGCGGCCTCCTGCCTGGCCGTCGCCAGCGGCTGCACGGCCCTGTTATCCGAAAGCGACCTGCCCCT
This sequence comes from Synechococcus sp. BA-120 BA3, assembly GCF_034931285.1. Lineage (NCBI taxonomy): Bacteria > Bacillati > Cyanobacteriota > Cyanophyceae > Synechococcales > Synechococcaceae > Synechococcus > Synechococcus sp. BA-120 BA3. The sequence goes on along the minus strand of NZ_JAYGHZ010000411.1, from coordinate 2,831 downwards.
GGCGGCGGAGCTGGCGGGCCAGGCCCAGGCATGGGACTGGTGCCTCTGGGGCGGGGAGGACTTTGAGCTGGTGCTGGCCCTGGCGCCGGCCTGGGCCGAGGCCCTGGTGCAGCGGCTGGAGGGGGCGCGGTGCATCGGCCGGCTGGTGGAGCCACAGCCCTGCGGGCCCCTGGGGTGGGCGCAGGGGGGAGGGCCTATCGCCCCCCCGACCGCCGCCTTCCGGCATTTCGGCTGAGGGATTCAGCGAACGGGTTCAGCTGAGACTGGTTCAGCTGAGGAGGGGGCCCGCTGGCTCACTTCCAGTTGCGGGCCACCACTTCGGCCAGGTCGACGACGCGCTGGCTGTAGCCCCACTCGTTGTCGTACCAGGAGATCACCTTCACCATGGTGCCGTCCATCACCAGGGTGAGGTCGGCATCCACGATCGTGGATTCATCGGTGCCGGCGTGGTCGGTGGAGACCAGGGGCAGATCGCAGTATTTGATAATGCCCTTCATGCCGTTTTCGGAAGCGGCCTTGAAGATGCTGTTCACCTCCTCCTTGGTGGTGGCGCGGCTCACCTCAAGCACCATGTCCACCACCGAGACATTGGGGGTGGGAACGCGCAGAGCGATGCCGTTGAGCTTGCCCTTCATCGGCGGATACACCAGAGCCACCGCGGTGGCGGCACCGGTGCTGGTGGGCACGATGTTCACGGCGGCGGCGCGGGCGCGGCGCAGGTCGCGGTGGGAGGCATCGAGAATACGCTGGTCACCCGTGTAGCTGTGGGTGGTGGTCATCATGCCCTTGACGATCCCGAGGGATTGGTCAAGCACCTTCACCAGCGGTGCCATGCAGTTGGTGGTGCAGCTGGCATTGCTGATGATGTCGAAGTCTTCGTGGCGGTATTGATCAGCGTTGACGCCGACCACGAAGGTGCCCACTCCCTCACCCTTGCCCGGGGCGGTGATCAGGACCTTCCTGGCACCGGCCTCAATGTGCTTGCCGGCGCCCTTCTGGTCGATGAACACCCCGGTGGCCTCGATCACCAGATCCACACCCCATTCCTTCCAGGGCAGGTTGAGGGGGTTGCGGTCGGAGAAGCACTTGATGTGCTTGCCGTTCACGACGATGGTGTCGTCGGTGTGGCTCACTTCCGCATTGCGGATGTGGCCGAGCATCGTGTCGTACTGCAGCAGGTGGGCGTTGGTCTTCGGATCGGAGGTGTCGTTCAGGCCGACCACTTCGATGCCGGTGTTCTCACCGCGGCTCAGCCAGCAGCGCATGAAATTCCGACCGATTCGGCCAAATCCATTGATCGCAACGCGCAAGGTCATGGCAGAAAGCGGTGGAACCCGCTAGCAAGGGGGGATTTTGGCTGCCGATCATACAGAAATGGGGTCCTGCTCTTTCCCGCAGCCACAGGCCCCGGATCGGACGGTCGGCAAAGCGCAGTATCCCGCAGAGGGGGGAGGGCCGGTCTGCCGTTATTTTCGGCGTGGCCTGGAGTCCCCCTTGATCCCGAAGCTCGATCGCCGTCAGCCGCTCCATTTCATCGGGGCCGGGGGGATCGGCATGTCAGCCCTGGCAGGGATCCTGGCGGAGCGGGGCTTCCTGGTGAGCGGCTCCGACCCCCGTCCCAGTCCGGTGCTGGAGCGGCTGGGAAGCGCCGGCGTGCGGGTGTTCCAGGAGCAGACCGCCGCCACGATCACCGCGCTGCTGGCCGGCCTCGATGGGCCGGTGGCGGATCCCCTGGTGGTGATCAGCTCGGCGGTGCCCGCCGCCAACGCGGAGCTGGCCGAGGCCCGGCGGCGCGGGCTGTCGATCGTGCACCGCTCCGACGTGCTGGCGGCCCTGATCAATGCCCAGCCCTCGATCGCGGTGGCCGGCAGCCACGGCAAGACCACCACCAGCACCCTGATCGCCACACTCCTGGAGGCCGTCGGCGAGGACCCCACCGCCGTGATCGGGGGGATCGTGCCCGCCTTCGGCAGCAACGGCCGCCATGGCCGGGGCCGGCTGCTGGTGGCCGAGGCCGACGAGTCGGACGGCTCCCTGGTGAAGTTCCGGCCCCGGCTGGGGCTGCTCACCAACGTGGAGCTGGACCACACCGACCACTACCCGGACCTGGCCGCCCTGGTGGCCACCCTGCAGCAGTTCGCCGGCGGCTGCACCACCCTGCTGGCCAACCGGGACTGTCCGGTGCTGCGGGAGCATTTCCAGGCCGCCAGCTGGTGGTCGACCCTCAGCAGCGAAGGCGTGGACTTCGCCGCCATCCCCCTGGAGGAGCGGGGCGACGGCACCCTGGCCACCTGGCATGAGCACGGCGAGGCCCTCGGCACCCTGGAGGTGCCCCTGCCCGGCCGCCACAACCTGAGCAACACCGTGGCCGCCATGGCCGCCTGCCGGCTCGAGGGCGTGCCCTTCGAGGACCTGCGCCGGGCGGTGGCGGGCCTGCGGCCCCCGGGCCGCCGCTTCGACTGCCGCGGGCTCTGGCAGGACCGGGCGATCGTCGACGACTACGCCCACCACCCCAGCGAGGTGGCCGCCACGATCGCCATGGCCCGGCTGATGGTGGAGAGCGGCCGCAGCCCGCTGCCGCTGGTGCCCCGGCGGCTGGTGGCGGTGTTCCAGCCCCATCGCTACACCCGCACTGCCCAGTTCCTGGACGATTTCGCCGCGGCCCTCACCCAGGCCGACGCGGTGCTGCTGGCGCCCCTCTACGCGGCTGGCGAAGCCCCGATGGCGGGAATCTCCAGCCCGGCCCTGGCCGAGGCGGTGCGGGCCCTCGCCCCCGACCTGCCGGTGGCGGTGGCCGCCAGCATGGAGTCGCTGACCGCACAGCCCCTGCC
>NZ_JAYGHZ010000410.1:0-2922 GCF_034931285.1 Synechococcus sp. BA-120 BA3 | reverse complement strand
GTATACGGGCCGGGCCCCGGCCCGCCCCGGTGCCGGGCCCCTGGGCCGTCCCGGCATCCGCACCCGCTCCGGGGATCCCGGCGGGCCCTCGCCAGAGGCCGGAGCCAAGACCCTGCCGGCCGTCGGTCCACCGGAGCGCCCGCTGACGGTTCCCGTCAACGAACGGGTGGACTTCACCCCGACGATGGAGGAAGGGCCGTTTCAGCAGCCCACCCTGCGGGGCCTGTTCCGCTGGGACCTGCAGCAGCCAGCCTCCCGATGAGGGGCCTCAGCCGATCGCCTGCCGGACCGACAGGAGGCCGAAGGCCAGGAAGAGGCCGCCGCTGAGGCGATACAGAACCTTCTCGCTGATCCGGCCGCCGATCCACTGGCCCGCGCCGACGGCCAGCCAGGTGACCAGGGCATGGCCCAGGAGCGTGCCAGCCAGCAGGCCGGCGAAGGTGAAGGCCGGGGCCGCCGCCAGGAAGATGGTGGCGAACTGGGTGCGATCCCCGAGTTCGGCCAGGAACACCAGCACGAAGGCCTCCCAGATCACGGCGCCGGGACCCCGGACACTGCCGTCGCTCTCGGCCGCGTCAATGGCCGCTTCGGCCTCCTGGGCCTCTTCCTTGGCCGCGTCGGCCGGAAGGCGGGAGGCATCGACCAGGAGCTTCACGCCGAAGCCCAGGAACAGGGCCGCCGCCAGCCAGGGAACCACGGCCTGGGGCAGCCATTCCCTCAGGCCGTACCCCATGCCGAGGGAGAGCAGGGTGACCAGGGTGAGGGCGGCGAAGGCCCCCAGGAACACCCAGCGGGGGCGATGGCGGGCCGCCAGGATCAGGGCCATGAAGAAGGTCTTGTCGCCCAGCTCCGCCAGGGTGATGGCCGTGAGGCTGGAGCCGAAGGCGGCCAGGCCGGGATCACCGGCAGGGGGAAGGGTCATGGGGGCGTCGGGCACGCCTCCATCGGCGCTGGACAACGGGGCCGGCCGCGGGCAAGGGCGGTGCCGGGAGCATCGCTGGGGAGGCTAGGTGCCAGCCGGCCCCGGACGGCCGCTGGGCGGCGGCGCGTCAGCAGGGGGCCATCAGGCGCCGGCGAACAGCCAGAGGCCGAGGGCCAGCAGCAGCCAGCCCAACCAGGCCAGCTCGAAGATGGGGGTGGCAAGATGCACCAGGGGCACCAGAAGCCAGTGGGCGAGGGACACCCCCAGCAGCACCACCAGCAGGAGCGGCAGCATCAGGCCCCTCCTGCGGCCGGGGCCGTCGCCGCCCCGGAGCGGAGCACCGCCCAGGGATCATCGCTTCGCTCCTCCCCTCGCCAGGCCAGGACGGTGCTGGCCTGGCCCGACCCCGGGGGCCAGGGCAGGGGCTCCAGCAGGGCCAGACCCGGAAACTGGCGGGCGGCCTCCGCCGCCGTGGTGGCCGCAGGCTGACCGGAGTGGTTGGCGCTGGTGGTGGCCAGGGGCCCGCTGAGGCGCAGCAGCTCCCGGGCCCGCTCGCAGGCCGGCACGCGCAGGCCGAGGCTGGTGCCACCGGGGTGGAGATGGTCGGTGAGGGCGCCGGTGATCGGCAGCACCAGGGTGACGGCCCCGGGCCAGCTGGTCCGGGCCTGCTCCAGCCAGGGCTCCTGCCAGGGCACCGCGAGGACCTCGATCAGCTGGGGCGGGTCGGCCCCCATAAGGATCAGCGGCTTGTCGGCGGGCCGTTGCTTGAGGCGCCAGAGCAGGTCGGCCGCGGCGGGCCGGCAGGCCAGGGCCGGCAGGGTGTCGGTGGGGAACAGGACGGCCTCCCCGGCCGCCAGGCACCTGGCCAGATCGACGGGTCCGCTCATCGGGCGCGGGGCCTCCAGGCACTGGCGAAGCGGGCCCGGCCCTCCAGATCGGCATGGGCCCCGGGGCGCTCCAGACCGCCGGCGCGCAGCAGCTCGCCGACCGCCTCGCTCTGGTCGTGGTGGTGCTCCAGCAGCAGGAGGCCACCAGGGGCGAGCGCCTGCAGGGCCCCGGCCACAATCGAGCGGAGGGCCGTCAGCCCATCGGGGCCACCATCAAGGGCCAGCCGGGGTTCGTGGTCGCGCACCACCGGCTCCAGCCCGGCCAGGGCGGCGCTGGGGATGTAGGGAGGGTTGCTCACCACCAGATCCAGCCCGCCCCACCAGGGCTGCAACGGCTGCCACCAGTCGCCCGCCAGCAGGGTGACCTGGCCCTGCAGGTGCCAGCGGGCGAGGTTGGCGCCGGCCTGGGCCTGGGCCTCGGCGCTGGCCTCGACGGCGAAACCCTGGCTGGTGGGAAGGCTGCGGGCCAGGGCGATGGCCAGACAGCCGGAGCCGGTGCCCAGGTCGGCCCAGCGGGAGATGGGGGGGGCCGCCGGAAGCAGCTCCAGGGCCAGATCCACCAGCAGCTCCGTTTCCTGCCGGGGGATCAGCACCCCGGGGGCCACCGGTAGCTCCAGGTCGCGCCAGGGGCAACGGCCCACCAGATACTGCAGCGGCTCGTGGGTGCGGCGGTGGCGCTGCCAGAGGGCTTCGAGCGCCTCCAGCGGGCGATCGAGCCGGATGGTGGCCAGGGGCTGACACCAGAGCGCCTGCAGCTGGCTCCAGCGCAGCCCGCCGCCCAGATCCAGCAGCCAGTCGAGGTCGGCGGCGGCGCCGCCCCGGGCCAGCAGACGGCGGCGCCACTCCAGGAGTTCCGCCCCCGTCCGTGTGAGGGACTCGGGCGCGGGCGGCAGAGGGGCCGGGTTCGGGGCTGGGATCGGAGGGGTGACGGCCGGGGAAACCATGGGGGGAGCCTAATCAGGGGCGACGGTCTCAGCAGGGACGCCAGCAGAGGCCCGCCTCGGCCCGCAGCCGCCCGGCCAGCTCCAGCTCCAGCAGGCGGGGCATCAGCTCGGCCATGGGGCGATCGAGCGCCAGGCTCAGCTGCTCCAGGCTGGCGCCACCCCCCACCGC
>NZ_JAYGHZ010000409.1:0-2929 GCF_034931285.1 Synechococcus sp. BA-120 BA3 | reverse complement strand
CCCTCAGCCTGCCCCTGGCGGCGGGCCGCCCCGGGCAGACCGCTCGCTGGCTGCGGGCCGCCCTGCGGGACGGCGCCCCCGATCCCTCCCCGAATGCCGGCGTGTCGGAGGCGGCCTTCGCCCACGCCGCCGGGGTGCGCCTGGGAGGGGCCAACACCTACGCCGATGGGGTGCGCATCAAGCCCACATTGGCCGCCCATGGCCGTCCGCCGGACCGGGACGGGGTGGAGCGGATCCTGGGCCTGGGTGATCGGCTCGAACTGCTCTGGCTGCTGCTGGCCCTGCCGGCCCTGACCCTCCTCGGTGCCGGATGGGCACCAGGCTGAGGAGAAGGGTCAGGCCTCAGTAGGCACCGCGGTCGCGGGGGTCGAGCATCACGCCGATCGTGCGCAGGATGATGCGCAGATCCATCAGCAGGTTGCGGCGGCGGGCGTAGCGGACATCCAGCCGAACCCGCTCGGGGTAGCTGAGGTTGTTGCGGCCGGACACCTGCCACAGGCCGGTCAGGCCGGGCCGCACCGCCAGCACCTCATCCATGCGGTTGCCGTAGCGCTCCAGCTCGCTCCTCACGATCGGACGGGGGCCCACCACGCTCATCTCGCCGCGCAGCACGTTGAGGAACTGGGGCAGTTCATCGAGGCTGGAGCGACGCAGGAACTTGCCCAGACGGGTGATGCGCGGATCGTTCTTGAGCTTGAAGTCGTTGCGGTACTCCTCATCAAGATCCGGGGATTCGGCCAGCAGCTTGGAGAGCAGGCGATCGGCATCCCGCCGCATGGTGCGGAACTTGATGCAACCGAAGCTGCGGTAATCGCGCCCCACCCGCTGCTGCACGTAGAACACCGGACCGCGGGAGGTGACCTTCACCAACAGAGCGAGGGCCAGCAGCACCGGCGACCCGAGGGTGAGCACGGTGAGGGAGAAGACGATGTCGCCGGCGCGCTTGACGACGCGGTCGCGCTTGGACTGGAAGGCGATCAGCTCTTCCGCGGTGAGCACCTGCGCCGGAGCTGTCACCAGCTGCCGAGAGGCGTAGGGGGTCCCGATGGAAGAGAGCATGGGGGACGGGTTCGTTAGAAGAAGTTAAGGATCAGCCCGTACGGAACTCCATCCCGCAGGGCCACTCAGATCAGAGGCACAGGACGGTGGAGGCGGCGACGGTGCTGCTGCCACAGCTGGTCGAGCAGGGTGTCCATGCGGCGGCGGAAGAGCGGCGGGGCAAAGCGCTCCGCCCGTCGCCGCTGCCGCTCCGCCGGCAGGGAGCGCCAGAGCCGGCCCGCCTCGAAGTGCTCCAGGGCCGCCGCCAGGCTGGCGGCGTTCTGCTCAGGAAACAGAAGGCCGGTGGGGGCGCCTTCTCCATCCCTGAGGCAGCGGACGCTGTCGAGCACCCCGCCCTGGCCGAAGGCGATCACCGGGGCGCCGGCGGCCATCGCCTCCACCGGCGCGATGCCGAAATCCTCCAGGCCGGCATACACGTAGGCCCGCGCCCGCTCCAGCCAGGCGGCGGTCTCGTGGTCCGGCAGGCGACCGAGGAAGCGGATGGCCGGGCCCGCCATCGCCTCCAGCCGCCGCCGCTCGGGGCCATCCCCCAGCACCACCAGGGGCAGACCGGTGCGGTTGAACGCCTCCACCACCACATCCACCCGCTTGTTGGGCACCAGGCGGCAGAGGCTCACATAAACGTCGTCCCGGGGCTGATCCCAGCGGAAGCGCTCCACCGCCACGGGGGGCGGCAGCACATGGGCGCGCCGGCGCCAGAAGCAGCGGATGCGGCGGGCGGTGAAGCGGGAGTTGGCCACCAGCGCATCCACCCGGGCGCTGCTGACCACATCCCACTGGCGCAGCTGGTGCAGCTGCAACCGCACCAGGGGGCCCAGGGGTCCGCGGGCCAGGGCCGAGCGCTCCAGGTAGGTGTGCATCTGGTCCCAGGCGTAGCGGGCCGGGGTGTGCACATAGCTGACATGCAGCTGGTCCGGACCGGTGATCACCCCCTTGGCCACCAGATGGCTGCTGCTGATCACCAGGGGATGGCCGGAGAGGTCAAGCTGCTCGATCGCCAGCGGCAGCAGCGGCAGGTACTGCTGCACGTGGCTGACGCCCCAGGGCAGCCGCTGGATGAAGCTGGTGCGGACCCGACGGCCGGCCAGCCAGCTGCCGGGGAGGGAACTCTCGCCATCCACCAGGGCGAACAGGGCCGGAGGGGTGCCCCGGCCGGCCAGGAGCCTGTCGAGCTCCTGCACCACCTGCTCGGCCCCACCCACCGAACGGGGTGTGAACCACTCATGCACCAGGGCGACTGGGCTGGGGAAGGCCTCCATGGCAGGCACCGTAGGCGCCAGTATCACGAAAACTCTCAGCCGATTGCCCTGGCCGGGGTCTCTGCCGAAGCTAAGGCGACGACTGGGATGGCGAGAGCCGGGACACGATGGCGATCCGCGAGCTTCTCGAAGACGCCCTTCAGGAGCCTTCCATCGGGACAACCGCCTGCTTCCGGTGGCATGCCACCTCCGTGGGCATTGCAGCCCTCTGGTGTGACGGCAAGCCCCCGCCGGCGCCGCCCTTCGACGTGGCGCTCAAGGAGGGCCTGCAGGTTGGACTGGATCTGAGCCGGGAGGAACGGGAGTTTCACCAGGTGAAATCCGGCCTCGTGCTGCTGTTCCATTCCTGACGCGCCCACGCCAGGCCTGACGAAACGGAGAGGGTGGGATTCGAACCCACGGAAGGTTTCCCTTCAAACGATTTCGAGTCGTTCGCTTTCGACCACTCAGCCACCTCTCCACACCCCAAGCGCCATGGCGTCGGGGATCGGCTCACTTTACGGAGCGGTCAGCGCACCGCTGGCCCCACTGACCCGCCAGCCCCGCGGCAGGGGGGCGCCGGCCGGCAGGGCCCCACTGAGCCACACCCGGGGCGGCCCGTGCTCCAGCAG
>NZ_JAYGHZ010000408.1:0-2997 GCF_034931285.1 Synechococcus sp. BA-120 BA3 | reverse complement strand
CAGCCGCAGGGCGGCCAGACCCAGGATGCCGCTGCCGCAGCCCAGATCGGCCACCCGCAGCCCCTCCAGGTCCGCTCCACGTCCTGCCCGCGTCCGCTCGCCTGCGAGGGCTTCCAGCGCCTCCAGGCAGAGGCGGGTGGTGGGATGGCTGCCGGTGCCGAAGGCGCTGCCCGGATCGATGCGGATCACCAGCCGCCCGGCCTGCTCGGGCGGCACCTCCAGCCAGGCCGGCAGCACCAGCAGCCGCTCCCCCACCGGATCGGGCCGCCAGTGGCTCTTCCAGCTCAGGCTCCAGTCCTCATCGGCCTGCCGCTGCCAGTGGACCTGTGGCAGCGCCACCTGGAAGGGTTCCCCCAGCGGGGCCAGGGCCCGCTCCAGCTCCTGGCGCTGGTCGGCGGGCCAGTCGCTCTCCGGCAGCCAGGCCAGCAGCTGGCGCTGCTCCGGCGCCTCGGGCGGGTGCTGGAGGGCCACCCGCGTTACGCCCAGGAGCGGCAGCTTCCAGAGCAGGGACTCCTCCAGCTCGGCCGGGGCGGCCATCTCCAGCCGCCACCAGACCAGGCCCATCAGAGGGTGACCGGGTGGGCGGCCTGGATGCCGTTGATGCCGTGGATCACCGCCAGCAGGCTGGGGGGGATCGGGTCGTCGAGGCTCAGCACCATCACGGCGTCGCCGCGCACGATGCGGCGGCCCACCTGCATCGAGGCGATGTTGACGTTGTGCTCGCCGAGCAGGGAGCCCAGCTGGCCGATGATGCCGGGCATGTCCCGGTGGCGGGTGAAGAGCATGTGACGGCTGGGCGTCACGTTCACCGGGAATTCGTCGATGGTGGTGATGCGCAGTTCGCCGTCGGTGAACACCGCGCCGGTGACGCTGTGGTTGCCCCGCGGGCTGCGGGAGCTGAGTTGCAGCGAACCGCCGGCGAAGTCGCGGCTGGCGTCGTCCTTCACCTCCAGCACGTGGATGCCGCGCTCCTTGGCCTCCAGGGTGGCGTTGACGTAGTTGATGCTGTCGCCCAGGGCGGCCGAGAGGATGCCCTTGAGCGCCGCCACCACCAGGGGCTGGGCGGGGTGGGAGGCGAATTCGCCCTGCAGGCGCACCTCCAGCTCGCTGATCTGGCCGCCGGCCAGCTGGCTGAGCAGCAGGCCCAGGGTTTCGGCCAGCTGCAGGTGGGGCTTGAGCAGCTCCATCACCTCGGGGGTCAGGCCGGGGATGTTGACGGCGCTGCGGGCCGGCAGGCCGAGGAGCACGTCCCGGATCTGCTCGGCCACGTCGATGGCCACGTTCTCCTGGGCTTCCTCGGTGGAGGCGCCCAGGTGCGGGGTGAGGATCAGCCGCTCCTTGACCAGACGCAGGGGGGAATCGGCCGCCAGCGGCTCCTTGGCATAGACGTCGAGGGCGGCGCCGGCGATGACGCGGTTCTCGACCGCATCGGCCAGGGCCTGCTCGTCGATGATGCCGCCGCGGGCGCAGTTCACCAGGCGGGCGGTGGGCTTCATCGTGGCCAGCAGCGCCGCGTTGACCAGGTTCTCGGTGTCCGGCGTGCGGGGCAGGTGCAGGCTGACGTAGTCGGCTTCGGCGAACAGCTGGGGCAGGGGCAGCAGGCGCACCTGCAGCAGCTGGGCGCGCTCGGCGGAGATGAACGGGTCGTAGGCGGCCACGTCCATGCCCAGGGCCCGGGCGACCCGGGCGACGTGGGAGCCGATCTTGCCGAGGCCCACCACGCCGAGGGTCTTCTTGTAGAGCTCGTTGCCGACGTAGGTCTTGCGATCCCAGCCGCCGGCCATGGTGCTGGCGTGGGCGTGGGGCACGTGCCGCGAGAGGGAGAGCATCAGCGCCAGGGCGTGCTCGGCGGCGGCGATCGTGTTGCCCTCCGGCGAGTTGACGACGATCACGCCGCGGCGGGTGGCGGCGGGCACATCGACGTTGTCGACGCCCACGCCGGCCCGGCCGATGATGCGCAGATGGCTTGCGGCCTCGATCACCTCGGCGGTCACCTGGGTGCCGGAGCGGATCATCAGCCCCTCGTACTCGCCGATGCACCCCACCAGCTGCTCCGGGCTCAGGCCCGTGCGCACGTCCACCTGGGCGACCTGGGAGAGGATGTCGATCCCCGCCTGGTCGATGGGATCGGAGACCAGAACCTTCGTCATGTCCGGCAGCGGTGGGGAGGGCGGGGGGTGCGCCCCCAGGGGGGCAGGCCGGAGGTGCAGTGTAGAGAGCGGTGCGGAGACGAGCCCATGTCCCTGAGTGTGGTGGTCGTGCTGGACGACCGGGACCGCCTGCATGCGCTGCGGGACCGGTTGCAGGCGCTTCAGCCGGCCCCGAGCCGGGTCGTGCTGATCGGCAGCGGTGAGGCGACCATGTCGGATGTGGAGCGGCTCGATCCGGCCACGGCCCGGCGGCGGCGCCAGCAATCGATGGTGCGCTGGCTCCTGCCCTTCGGCTTCCTGGCCGGACTCACCTTCACCCAGATCACCGATCTGCACACGTTCAGCTTCGCCGGCGCCTACGGGGAGCCCCTGATCGGCGGCCTGCTGGGCATGGGCTCCGGCTGGATGGGCAGCTTCGCCGCCGCCGCCAGCGTCAGCTCGGAGGAGGACGACCGCATCCGCATCCTGCGCAACCGGCTCGATGAAGGCTGCTGGCTGCTGCTGCTGGAGGCCCCCGTCGGCCGGGAGATCCCCTGGACCACCATCCAGCTGGCCCGACCGACGGCGGTCGTGCGGCTGGACGACACCTGAGGCGCGGGAGCCATGCTGCCACGACGGGACCTGCTGGAGGGGAGTCGCCACCCGGAGGAGCTCGGGGCCCTGTTCAGCCTGGCGGAGACGGCCCTGCGCACCTGGGAGCCCCAGGTCAGCGGCTTTCTCGAGGCGGCGGTGCGGGAGGAGGCCGAGGACCGGCTCGGTGCCCTCAGCGAGCTGAGCCTCGCCAGTGACGGCGGCCACCCCGGCGCCGAGCGCCGCTGCCTGCTGCTGGCGCGCACCGGACAGGCGC
>NZ_JAYGHZ010000407.1:0-3017 GCF_034931285.1 Synechococcus sp. BA-120 BA3 | reverse complement strand
TCCCAATGGACTGATGAGCAAGACCAACCGGCGCCGGCTACGGCGTCAACAAGCCGGGGCTACAGCCTCACAGGGTGGGCCAGATTTCATGTCGCCGGAGGACCAATTCCGGATGTCGCTTGACACCCCCCGTCCAACAGCAAGTCCCGGGTCGATGCCACCAGCGGTGGCACGGCCCGGGACTTTTGCTTTGGTGTCGCGCTCAGCAGCCGCGATTGAGCATCCAGGGGCGGGTGCCGCTCTCCTTGAGCCGTGGCTTGCCGGTGGCTTCTTTGGTTTCCTTGCGAACCAGACGCGGCTCGGATTGCTCCTGCTTCAGGCGAAACGAACCGCTGAGTGACATGACCGGCGTGAACACGCGGACGCCCTCGGCGGTGCAGGTGGGGCAGTTGGTTTCCTTGTGGCGCTCATCAATGCTGCGCCAGACCTCATAGTTCTCACAGCCATTGCTGCAGCTGTATTCGTAGACGGGCATCGCGGGACGAGGGGAACGACGGAGGAAAAGACTTGGCCGCCAGGAACAGAGGCAGACCAGACCATCGAGAGACAAGAAAAAGGGGCCTGGTGTCCAGGCCCCTCTCTCCAGTCGGCCGATCAGCAGGGGAGGATGTCCTTGTCGAAGATCCCGGTGGGGATGGCCAGGGTGCAGCAGGCGTTGGGGATGTCGACGATGCCGCTGATCCTGCCCTCCACCGGCGCACAGCTCAGCAGCAGGTAGGCCTGCTCGCCGGTGTAGCCAAACTTCTTGAGGTACTCGATGGCGTTGAGGCAAGCACGCCGGTAGGCGATGTGGACATCCATGTAGTACTGCTTGCCTTCGAATTCATCCACGGAGATGCCTTCGAACACCAGGTAGTCGGTGTAGTGGGGTTCCACCGGGCTGGTCTTGAACATGGGGTTGACCATGCCATACTTCGCCATGCCGCCCTTGATGATCTCGACGTGGAGGTCGAGATAGCCGGACATCTCGATGGCGCCGCAGAAGGAGATCTCACCATCCCCCTGGGAGAAGTGAATGTCGCCCATCGAAAGCTTGGCCCCTTCCACATAGACCGGGAAGTAGATCCGGGTGCCCTTGGTGAGGTTCTTGATGTCGCAGTTGCCGCCGTGCTCCCGGGGCGGCACCGTGCGGGCCGCTTCGTTGGCCACCCGCTCGAACTCACTGGCGGGGAGGGTGCCCAGGATGGCGCTGTTGGGATTGGGCAGGGCCGCCAGCACCGGCTCGCTGCCGGAGAGGCCGGCGCCGTAGGTGCGGCGGTCGGGGGCGGTCTTCACCAGTTCCGTCTCGCGACGGTTCCACTCATTCAGCAGCTCCTGGGAGGGGGCGCAGCCGATCAGGCCGGGGTGGGTGATGCCGGCGAAACGGACACCGGGAATGTGGCGGGAGGAGGTGTAGATGCCTTCCAGATCCCAGATGGCCTTGGCGGCCTTGGGGTAGTGATCGGTGAGGAAACCGCCACCATTCTCCTTGGCGAAGATGCCCGTGAAGCCCCACTCATCCCCCTGCAGCGCACCGACATCAAGGATGTCCACCACCAGGATGTCGCCGGGCTGGGCGCCGTTGACCCAGATCGGGCCGCTGAGAACGTGAACGACTTCGAGATTCACATCCTCGATGTCCTTGGGGTCATCGTTGTTCTTGATCTGACCATCGGTCCAGTCCTTGCATTCGATCCGGAAGACGTCACCAGGATTCACCGATGCCACGGCAGGAATGTCCGGATGCCAGCGGTTGTGCCCAGGCATGTCCTGCTGATCCATCGGCTTGGTCAGATCGACGGAGAAGAGTGTTTTGGGCATCGAGGAACCGAGGCGCAATTTCCCATCCATCCAAAAGGATGGCCTGCGGCTCGAAAGTGTCGATTGCTACAGGAAACTGGCGGCCATTGTCCGCTTCAGTGAATGGAATCAAGAATCATTCTCAAGCTGGGAGCAGCGTTTCCATGCCCGTCAGCCGCCGGATGATCAGGTGTCGTCGAAATCCCCTTTGCGGCAGAGATTGTCCTTCAAACGCGACACCCAGACGCTGGGGTCCAGCTTGCCGATCTGTTCCGTGCGGCCATCAAAATGGAACAGAAATTGCCAGCGATTCTTGACAGGAAATGTTACCTTCGCGTTGAGATTGCTGATCGGATCGCCGAAGACGTTGTCATAGGTTTGCCAGCCCGGCTCTCCCTTGACGCTGCAGATCGCCGTGATTTCGTACATCTGACCCTTGGCATCGCCGCCCCCCGAGGTGACCTTCACCACACCCTTGTGCAGCCCATTGGCAACACCCGGTTTGAACGCCCGCACCAGCTCCACCCGGCTGCCATCCACCTCCACCAGCAGGTCCCCTGGTTTGGCGTCCTGAATCGCCACTTCCTTCGGGGTGGAACCGCAACCGGCCAGGGCAAGGCCGACACAGGCCAGCAGTCCTGCCAGGTGCTTCCGGGACACCAGGCCCCCCACAGCGTCGGACAAGGTGATCGATCGACTCTGGGGCCAACCTATGACGACGCCAGCAGCCGCCCCCAGAGATCCAGGGCCCCGGCGGGCACGGGCAGGTCGGTGGCGCCGCAGCGCCGGATCGGCCGGCAGCCCAGGCTGTTGATCAGCAGGGCCGCCTCGCTCGCCAGCAGGTCCGCCACAGACAGCCGCTCCTCCCGCACCAGCCCCAGGGCCAGGCCGCGGCCACGCATCACCCCCGGCAGGCAGCCGCTCGCCAGCGGCGGCGTGATCCACTGGTCCTTGAGTCGCACAAGCAGGTTGGCGCTGGTGCCGCAGCAGAGGTCGCCGCCGCTGCCGAGCAGCAGGGCGTCATCGGCCCCGGCGGCCCGGGCCTCCCGCAGGGCCGCGATGGCACCGCCGTAGGCGAAGGTCTTGCAGCGGCTGACCAGGCTGGCCGCGTTGCGCCGCTCCACGCCGCTGACGATCACCGCCACCGGGTTGGCGTTCGGGGTCCAGGGGCTCAGCTGCAACCAGAACCGGGGGTGGCCCTGGGGTTCGCCCGGCCCCGGCAGCGCCAGGCCCCGGCC
>NZ_JAYGHZ010000406.1:0-3109 GCF_034931285.1 Synechococcus sp. BA-120 BA3 | reverse complement strand
CCTCGACATGGAGACCCGCATCCATGACCTCTTCGACGCCCTCAACGGTGACGCCCTGCGTTTCCAGGAGGCCTACTACGCCGAACGCCGCTACCTGAACCAGCTGGATGACGGCCGCCGCGCCGGCTACGAGGAGACCCTCACCGCCCCGGCCGCCTGAGACCCGAACCCCGCAGCCATCCGCGGACCGGGGCCGGTGGTCCGCCCCCACTAACCGGCTCTCCAACCGTTGTTCTGCCTAGATTTTGCTTGGACGCAGGCTTGCCATGGCTCCCTATCCGGCCTTTCCCGTCCCCGCTGATGAGGACCAGCGGCTCCGCGACCTGGAGCGCTACGGGCTGTTCGAGTCCGACAGCGACGAGCACTTCGACCGCATCCTGGACCTGGCCGCCGCCATCTTCCGGACGCCCGTCGTCGCCATCTCCCTGGTGGAGGCCGATCGGCAGTGGTTTCTCGCCAAGCGGGGCCTCGACGTGCGCGAAACCCCCCGTGAGATGGCCTTCTGCGCCCACGCCATCGTCCACGACGAGGTGATGGTGGTGCCCGATGCCCGCGCCGACGAACGGTTCCGCAGCAATCCCCTGGTCTTCGCCGATCCCCATATCCGCTTCTATGCCGGCGCGCCGCTGCAGACGCCGGAGGGCCACAACCTCGGCACCCTCTGCGTCATCGACCGGGAGCCCCGGGAGCTCAGTGCCGAGCAGCGCGCCCTCCTGCACCGCCTGGCCCAGCTGGCCATGCGTGAGCTGGAACTGCGGCGCCTCTCCCACCTCTGCCCCGTCACCGGCCTGCCCACCCGCCACACCTTCCTGACCATCGGCGAGCGGGAGTTCGCCCGCGCCCGCCGCGATCACCATCCCCTGTCGCTGCTGCTCTTCGATGTCGACAATCTGCGGCTGATCAACAACCGCTGGGGCCACCCCGCCGGCGACCGGGTGCTGGCCGATCTGGTCCAGCTGGCCCGCACCTTCCTGCAGGAGCAGGACTTCGCCGCCCGCCTGGGGGATGGGGAGTTCGCCCTGCTGCTGGTGGGCATCGCCCCGGACCAGGCGATGGCCCTGGCCGAGGCCCTCCGCACCGCCGTCACCCACATGCCCGGCGTGCACACCCATTCCGACTTCCGCCTGCACATCAGTGGCGGGCTCACCGCCCTGGCCCCCCAGGACCAGGCCTTCCCTGACCTGATCCTGCGGGCCGAGCGGGCCCTTGAGCTGGCCAAGGGCAACGGCCGCGACCAGATCGCCAGCCTCTTCGACGGCCCCTGAAGGCCTCAGGCCCGCACCACCGGCACATCGCTCAGGCGGGTGGTGGCCGCCCGGGACAGGCGTGAGCGGCGCATCGTCCAGCGGGGCCGCAGGCCGCAGGCGGCCCACTGCACCGTGCCGCTGCCGTAGCGGCGGTTGAGGCCGTCGACGGCGGCCATCAGGGCCTCGCGCCGCCGCTGCTGCTCCGGCGGCAGCGGCACCAGCAGATGGTGCTGCAGCAGCGCCACCGGCTGCAGATCCTGCAGCAGCACCCCCGCCTTCTGCAGCGGCTTGTGGGGCCGGAACAGCCGCTCGGCCAGGGGCAGGGCGGCGGCGAGCAGCACGGCGGTGTCGTTGCTGGGCAGGGGCAGGGCGACGGTGGCGGCGTTGGCGTAGAAGCGGGTGCCGTTGAAGGGGCTGCTGCGCACGAACACCGTGACGCTGCCCGCCCGCTGACCCTGGCGGCGCAGCTTCTCGCCGGCCCGGCTGAGGTAGGTGGCGATCGCCTGCCGCAGGCCCTCGAGGCTGGTGACCGGCTCGCTGAAGCTGCGGCTGACGCAGGTTTCCTGCTTCGCCGGCGGCACCGCCACCAGGGGCAGGCAGCTGTGGCCGCGCAGCTCCTGCTGCAGACGCACCCCCACGACACCGCAGCGGTGCCGCAGCTCCCCGCTCGGCCTGTCGCGCAGGGCCCGGGCGTTGGCAATGCCCCGCAGCCGGCACCAGCGGGACAGCTTGCGGCCGATGCCCCAGACGTCCTCGATGGCGATGGCCTCCAGCCAGGGGCCCGGATCCCCCGCCTGGCCCAGGTCGAAGACGCCGCCATGGGAGGGGTCGCGCTTGGCGATGCGGTTGGCGATCTTGGCCAGCACCTTGGTGGGGGCGATGCCCACCGCCACCGGCAGGCCCAGCTGGCGGCGCACCTGGTGGCGCAGGTCCCGCCCCCAGGCGCTGAGGTCGCCGTCGCCGGCCGGGCGGTGCAGGCGGCCAAAGGCCTCGTCGATGGAATAGACCTCCAGCTCCTCCACCCAGGGCTCGAGGCTGGCCATCAGCCGCTGGCTCATGTCGGCGTAGAGGCCGTAGTTGGAACTGCGCACCACCACACCGCGGCGTTCCAGGTCGTGGCGCACCTGGAACCAGGGGGTGCCCATGGGAATGCCCATGGCGCGGGCCTCGGCGCTGCGGGAGACGATGCAGCCGTCGTTGTTGGAGAGCACCACCAGGGGCTTGCCGATCACGGCGGGATCGAGGGCCGCCTCGCAGGAGGCGTAGAAGTTGTTGCCGTCGATCAGGACTATGGCCTGGGCCATCGACCTCCCGGCAGCGAACGGATCACGTGCAGGGCCACGCCCCAGAGGCGGTCGTCGTCGCTGCCGCCGAGGGCCAGGGGTGGGTAGGCGGGGTTGGCCGCCTCCAGCCACCAGCGCGGCCCCCGCCGCACCAGGCGCTTCAGGGTGAACCCCCCCTCCAGCAGGGCCACCACGATGCGCCCGGAGCGGGGAGCGACCTCCCGATCCACGACGAGCAGGTCGCCGTGGCGGATGCCGGCACCGACCATCGAATCGCCACAGACGCGCAGCAGCAGGGTGCGCTCGGGGTGGAGGTTCAGCTGGGTGTTGAGGTCGACGCCCGGGCCGGGATCGGGAAGGCGGGGATCGGGGTGGCGGGGATCGGGCACGGGCCCCGGGCGACAGACCTCACCTTAGTACGGATGTACTGGTCAGTCTCCGTCCTCGAGCAGCAGCTGCTGGAAGGCGGTGTAGAGCTCCCGTTCGCTGTCGTCGGCCGGGGGCCGCCGGTTCGCCCCGGTGCGGGGGGTCGGGGTGCGACGCCGGCTGGCGGCCCCGGGGGAGGCGCCAGTGCTGCTC
>NZ_JAYGHZ010000405.1:0-3125 GCF_034931285.1 Synechococcus sp. BA-120 BA3 | reverse complement strand
GGGCCAGGGCTGCAGCCCGTCCCCCTGCAGGGAGTTGGCGGTGGCGGTGGCCAGCACCTCCAGTCCCGACAGGCGGCCGAAGGGGGTGGGGTAGCCGTCGGTCCCCTGGGCGACCACCGGGCCGAGCAGCACAAGGGCCCCCTTCACGTCCTGGCGCAGGGGGTGGTTCTTCCAGCGCTCGGGGTCGAGCACCTCCCAGGCCGGCAGGCGCCGGAAACTCCCCTCCGGGCCGTAGAAGTTCAGGGCGCTGTGGCGGTCGTCCTGGCGGCTGCGCTGGCCCCCCAGCCGCAGCAGGGTGGAGGAGAGGGCGTTGTGGCCCTCGGCGCCGCGGGCGGGGAGCACGCCGCTGGCATAGGCCTCGGGGTGGCGGCTGGGCTCGCTGGAGGTGCCGGCGAGGATGTTGGTGAGCCCGAGGGAGCCGGTGCCGCCGATCGCCGCCAGGAAGCGCTCCGGCCGCACGAAGGTGAGGGCTCCCGCGCCCTGGGTGTCGTCGGATTCGAGCATCTCGGCCGCCAGGGCGACCCGGCCGGGGTAACGCCGCAGCCGCAGCTCCAGGGCATCGTCATCGGCCGGCCCCTTGCCGCTGGGCCCCTCGAAGACCACATTCACGGCCATGGCGCTGGCGCCGGCCTGCAGCAGCTTCTCCGCCACCATCCCGTAGGTGGCCCGGGGCCAGGGCAGGCTGCCGACACCCTTCGCCCATTCCGGGATCCGGCCCTCCCCCTCGAACCAGTCCCCCTGCTGCAGGGTGGCGTCATCGACCGTGACCAGCACCACCTTCGGCGGCGGTCGGCGCGGGCCCCGCAGCAGCAGCAGCTGCTGCTCCACCCCCCGCTCCCACACCCGCATCCGCGGCCCCGGCCAGCCGGCACTGACCCCCACCCAGGCCAGCACAACCACCACCAGGACCCTGAAGGTGCGGCGTCGCGCCATCATCGTTGCAGCGGGCTCCACAGGGTGCAGATGGCGACGGCCCGGCCGGAGCGCTCCAGCCGCACGCAATCGATGGCCCGGGCCCTGGGACGGTTGATCAGGATCTGGGTGTGCAGGGGCGAGCCCATCCAGCGCGACACGATCACCTCCGGATTCCAGGCGGCGGCCGGCATCGGGCAGGCGATCACCTCACTGGTGGGCATGAGACTGGCGGTCGCCGCCATCCGCTCCTGGAACGCCCCCCAGCGGGAGCGGTCATGGTCGCAGTCGGGGCTGTTCAGCACCGCCTCCAGCACCGGGACCAGATGGGCGGCGTTCGCGGCGGCGAGGGGCGCCGGCAGAGGCTCAAGGGCGGGGCGGCCGGCCTGGGCCCGGTAGCGGTTGATGGTCTCCACCAGGGGGTCGCGGCTGAGCCGGGGCCCGGGCGCCGCGGGGATCACACCGGGAAAGCGTCGCTGCACGAAGGCTTCCAGCGCCGCCATGCCGGGCAAGGGGGCGGTGAACCCCTCGAACAGGGGCCCCCGGAGGATGGCGGCGTAGTCGTCCGCCGTCAGGGGTCGCTGCCCGAGCAGGGCCCCCTGGCTGGAGAGCCGCACCCGGGTGCCCCCCGCCAGGAGGATCGGCGCCCCAGGCAGGGGCTGTCCATCGGCCAGGGGCTGGAGCTCCACCGAGCCCTCCAGCACCGCCACCTCCTGTTCGCCGCCGTCGAGCAGGGTGATCACGTAGTTGGTCCCCCGGGTGCTCAGCCGCGAGGAGCGGGTGCAGCCGTTCTGCTGGCCGGACACCAGGATCTGGCCGCTGCTCAGCAGGAAGCAGGTGCTGCCGAGGCGCAGCTGGGTGAAGCGGTTGAGGCGGCCGGCGGCCCCACCGGCGAAACCCAGTTGGCCGCGGCTCTTCTGGGTGCGGACCAGTTCGGGTGTGAAGGCCCGCTCCTGCACCCGGGCCTGGCGGCGTTCGATGAACAGCTCCGGGCCATCGAGGATCTCCTGCACCACCGCCGACGCTGCCGGGCTGGCCACGCTGCCGCTGGGCCAGGCCAGGGCCGCCGCCAAGGCCATCAACAGAAACCGGTGGGGTCGCATCAGCGGCTCAGAAGAAGCGCGGCAGGCCGAAAGGCAGCGACGGCGGACTGATCGGCACCGGCAGGTTCACCCCCGGCACCCGGGAGCGGATGTAGCTCTCCAGCGAGCCGTAGGCGGGCAGGGGTACCCGGAAGCCCTGGAACAGGGGACCGCCCAGGATGCTGTTGTAGTCGCTGACGCTGAGCCCGAGGATCGCCAGCACCACGCCGGCGGGGGAAAGCCGCAGCTTCTGGCCCGCCTCCACGGTGGTGGCGGGCTTGCCGGTGGGTTCCCCGTCGGCGAGCGGCTCCACCTCCACCGATCCCTCCAGGACGGAGATCTCCGCCTCCCCCGACTCGTTGACGTCGAGGAGGTAGTTGGTGCCCCGCACGCTGAGGCGGGCCGAACGGGTGCAGCCGCTCTGCTTGCCGGAGACCAGGATCTGACCCTTCTCGATCAGGAAGCAGCCCTGGCCCAGCTTGAGCAGGGCGAAGCGGTTGAGGCGGCCGGCGGCGCCGCTGTCGAAGCGGATCTGGCCCCGGCTGTTCTGGGTGCTGACCTTCTGGGGGGCGACCGCCTTCTGCTTCACCTTCGCCGTCTTGCCATCGATGAACAGCTCGTTGCCATCGAGGATCTCCTGCACCACGGCGCTCTCGGAGGCCCGCACCGGCAACGGCCCGAGGGCCTGACCGACCAGGAGCACCAGGATCGGCAGGACGGACACACTCGGCAGGCTGCTGCGACGCATGCGCTCAAGGCTCCGGGTCCGGGCGGGCCCATTCTGATGGCCGGGCCCAGAAAAGCATGGGCGCCCCCAGCCGCGCCTCATTGGGCACAGAACCGCACCATCAGCCCCAGGCGATTCCTGGGCTGGGCCAGTTCGGCCGGATCGAAGGGCGGCGCCGCCTCGGCGGCGGCCGCGCGCATCATCACCGGTCGGAAATCGTTGCCCTCCACCTGCACCTCCAGGGGCGTCAGCCGGCTGACGCCCACCGCCGCAGCCACCTCGCGGGCCTGCTCAAGGGCGTCCTGATAGGCCGCCCGCAGCAGCTGGCGCCGCACCGCCGCGTCCTGGGCCCGATCGGCCTCGGTGCCCACCGGCGCCAGCCGCACCCCGGGGAGCGCCCCCAC
>NZ_JAYGHZ010000404.1:0-3050 GCF_034931285.1 Synechococcus sp. BA-120 BA3 | reverse complement strand
CAGGTGATCAATCCCTTCCCGGCCCAGCTGCGCTCCCTGGCCGCCGACCCCTACGACGACGAGCTGATGGGGGCCTTCTGCGCTTTCCTCGACCAGAGCCGGCTGCGCATGGAGAAGGTGGAGGCCCTCTACCGGTCCCGGGCCTGCCCGTCGGCGGCCAAGGGGTTCGGCCTCAGCCTCTACCACTGCCTCAGCCAGGTGCAGGACGCCCTGGTGGAGCTGGAGCGCTACACCATGGGCTATGTCGACAGCTACCTCCATGACGGCAAGGAGATGCTGCGGGAGGCCCGGCTGCGCCGCAGCCGTCTGAAGGAGGAACGGCGCCGGGTGGAGATCTAGGCGCCGCGGACGGTCCAGGCGGCGCTGAAGATCTAGGCGGCGGGCATCGCCTCGAGCTGGTCGAGCCGCAGCCACACGTCGGGAACGGGCAGGCGCCAGCGGAGCTGGGCGTGCTCCCCCTGGATGGCCAGGATCTCCCCGGGCCCCTCGAACAGGTAGCCAGGGGGAACCGGATCGCTGGCCCCGGCCTCCAGGCTGTTGGTGTAGGCGGCTCTGTTCACCCTGACCAGGGCACCCTTTTTGAGGCTCGGGGGAGCGGCAGGCGCGGACTCAGCCATCGTCAACAGGAGGGTTCGGCCCAGGTTAGGGCTGCCGGAACCTAACCTCGGCTTCGGATTCCGATGGGACGGTGGGCATGCGACTGCTTCTGCTCGGATGCACGGGTTTCGTCGGCCGTGAGCTGGTGCCGTTCCTGCTCAACCTCGGCCACCAGCTCACCCTGGTGACCCGTCGCTCCCGGCCCGACAGCGAGGCGGCCGACCCCCGTCTCATCACCCTCTGCTGCGATCCGTCTGATCCGGCCAGCTGGGCCCAGCCGGAACTGCTGGAGGCCCTGGCGGCGGCCGACGGGGTGGTCAACCTGGCCGGGGAGCCGATCGCTGACCAGCGCTGGACGCCGGCCCACCGCCAGCGGCTGCTCGACAGCCGCATCGGCACCACCACCCAGCTGGTGCGGGCGATGGCGGCCCTGGCCACGCCGCCCCGGGTGCTGGTGAACGGCTCGGCCGTGGGCTACTACGGCACCAGCCTGGAGGCCAGCTTCACGGAGGCCAGCCCCCCCGGCGACGATTTTCTGGCCCGTCTCTGTGCCCGCTGGGAAGCCGCCACCCAGGTGGCCCCCGAGGCCTGCCGCATCGTGGTGCTGCGGGTGGGCATCGTGCTCGGACCCGACGGCGGCGCCCTCGGCAAGATGCTGCCCGTGTTCCGGGCCGGCTTCGGCGGGCCGGTGGGCAGCGGCCAGCAGTGGATGAGCTGGATCCATCGCCACGATCTCTGCCGGCTGATCGTCACCGCCCTGGAGGACGACGCCTACGCCGGCCCCTACAACGCCGTGGCCCCGGAGCCCACCCGCATGGGGATCTTCGCCTCCAGCCTCGGCCGTGCCCTCGGCCGGCCCAGCCTGCTGCCGGTGCCCGGCCCCCTGCTGCAGCTGCTGCTCGGCGACGGTGCCGCCGTGGTGCTCGAAGGGCAGCAGGTCCGCCCGGAGCGGCTGCTGGCCCAGGGCTTCCACTTCCAGTATCCGGAGCTCAGCGCTGCCCTCGCCGCTGCCACCAGCCCAGCCCGCCACTGAGCAGGGCCGCCGCCATCAGCAGGCCGATGGCCGGCGTGAACAGCGGCTGCCATAGCCGCTGGAAGAGCTCCAGGGGCGCGTCCAGCCGCTGGCCGTGCAGCACCACCGCCACGGCGAAGAACAGGGCCCCGGCCAGCACCAGGAAGACGTCGGCCACCAGCACGGCATCGAGAACGCGGCGCACGTGCGCGACGGGGCCGGGGGCGGGAGTGCTCATGCCTGCGGGGTGAGCCGGGAGGGGGGAAATCCCCGGTGAGCCCAAACCTAAACTCGACCGTGCTTGGTGTCCCGTGTGCCCCTTCCCCCTGCTCCCAGGATCCTGCTGATCAGCAACGGCCATGGGGAGGATCTCAATGGGGGACTGATCGCCGATGGCCTGCGCCAGTGTGATCCGGGGCTGGAACTGGCGGCCCTGCCCATCGTCGGCGCCGGCTCGGCCTACGGGCGCCGCGGCATTTCCCTCCTCTACGCGGGCCGCAGCCTGCCCTCCGGGGGCATGGTGTACCAGGGGCTCAACCTCTGGAAGGATCTGGCGGCGGGCTGGCTGCAGCAGAGCCTGGCCCAGCTCTGGACCGCCTGGCGCCAGGGCCGCCGCTTCGATCTGGTGGTGAGCATCGGCGACCACGTCCCCCTGATCTTCGCCCTGCTGACGGGACGGCCGACGGTGGTGTTCCTGGTCTCCACCTCGAGCTACTACGAGGGCCGGCTGCGGCTCTCCGCCCTCACCCGCTGGTGCTGCCGGCGGCGGCGGGTGCGCGTGGTGCTCACCCGCGATGCCTTCACCGCCACCGACCTCCAGGCCCAGGGGCAGGCCAAGGCCCTGTTCCGCGGCTACCCGATCATGGATCTGCCGCCCCCGGACCCCGGCCAGGTGGCCCGCCTGCCGGGCAGCCGCACCCTGGCACTGGTGCCCGGCAGCCGCTTCCCCGAGGCCCTCCACAACCTGGTGCTGATGCTGCGGCTCTGCAGCCAGCTGGGCGGTCGGGCCGGGGAGGGTCCCTGGCGCTTCCTGGTGGCGGTGGTGGAGAGCCCCCACTGGCGGGACCTGGAACCCCTGGCGGCGGCGGTCGGCTGGCGGCTGGACGGTGGCGTGCTGCGCTCCGCCGGCGGCGACCTGGCGGTGCAGCTGCTGCCGGGGGCCCTGCCCTCGATCCTGGCCGCCAGTGACCTGGTGGTGGGCATGGCCGGCACCGCCGTGGAGCAGGCGGTGGGCTTCGGTCTGCCGGTGGTGCAGCTGGTGGGCCGTGGCCCCCAGTTCAGCTACGCCTTCGCCGAATCCCAGATGCGGCTGCTGGGTCCCACGGTCCACACCGTGGGGCGTCGCCCGGCCGAAACGGCCGATCTGCGGGAAGCCGCCGGCCTGATCGTCCGGCTGCTGGCCGACCCCGACCTGCCGCCGCACCTGGCCCTTATACACATC
>NZ_JAYGHZ010000403.1:0-3227 GCF_034931285.1 Synechococcus sp. BA-120 BA3 | reverse complement strand
GGTCGACGCAGGCCGCCCGCACCAGGGAGGTGGTGAAGGTGCCGGCGCACGCGGCGCCGGGCGGGGAAAGCAGCAGGGAGAGATCCGGCCGGCCGGAGGCCTTGAGGCCGGCGGTGACGGCGGCGGCCTGGAAGCCCTCCGGGGCCGTGACGCCTGCGGGGATCGGCTGCCACGGAGCGGGAGGGGTCACGGACTCAGCGGGGCGCGGTGGTGGTGCCCAGCTTGCCGTAGGAGTCCTCGAGCCTCAGGGCGAGGGTGTGCAGCAGGCCGCGGTTG
Organism: Synechococcus sp. BA-120 BA3; assembly: GCF_034931285.1. Classification (NCBI taxonomy): domain Bacteria; kingdom Bacillati; phylum Cyanobacteriota; class Cyanophyceae; order Synechococcales; family Synechococcaceae; genus Synechococcus; species Synechococcus sp. BA-120 BA3. The sequence continues at coordinate 2,951 of NZ_JAYGHZ010000403.1, read as the reverse complement.
AACTCCGAGGATTGCTGCAGCAGCTGCTCGAACTCCGAACTCTCGAACACCAGCACCGTGGCGGGTCCGTCGATGGCCCGCACCTCGGCATGGCGGGGATGGTCCACCAGGAAGGAGACCTCCCCGATCGGTTCGCCGCTGTGGATCCGGGCCATCGCCTCGAGCCCGCCGTCGCTGGTCGAGGGGCGCCGCACCTCGCAGCGACCCTCCAGCAGGATCGCCACGGTGTCGGGGGGATCGCCGACCGAGAACAGCACCTCGCCGCTCGGCAGCTGCCGCTCCTCGCCCCAGTGCAGCATGTTGATCAAGGCCGCCGGCGACAGCCCCGCCATCAGCGGCACCTCCAGGAGCCGGCGGAGGCGCCCGCCCAGGGCGAGCCCCTCCCCGGACCGCAGCCGCTCGAGGGCCGCGCTGCTGGGCAGACCCACCCTCGGCTCCCGCCGCAGGGCCGCCGCCCGCGCCGGATCCCGCTGATCCTGCACCCACAGGGCCCACAGAGCGGTGTCCGGATCGGGGTCCCGCCACAGTCCATCGAGCACCTCGGCCGGATCGGGGAGCGGGTCGAGGGGGGCGGGGACCTCTGCGCTGGCCGGGGCCCACCGTTCCCGGTCCTGGCGCCGCAGCTGGGTGAGCACCCCTTCCGGGACATGGGGGAGCAGCCCTTGGAAGCGCTCCACCAGGGGGTCCTCGGCGGCGAAGGGCTGCAGGGAGGGCGCGACGGTGACGAACAGGCTGACCAGCTCGCGGTCGATCACCGGCAGCAGCGGCCGCAGCAGGGGTTCGTCGGCGGCGGCCTGCGCCAGGGCCTGGCGGGCCGCGAGCCGGTCCCGGACCTGCTGCAGCTGCTCCTCCACCCGCTCGCGGGCGAAGCTGGAGGCGGGACCGAAGGAGGCCAGCAGCTCCGACCAGCTGGCCTCATCCAGCGCGTACTCCTGGCGGATCCGCTCCAGCCGATCGCCGTGGTCACCATCGGCCAGGGCCGCGCTCAGGTCACCGAGGCCGGTGGTCTCGAGCAGATCCTCGATCGCCTCGGCGGCGGCTTCCTGGCGCAGGCTGCGGATCTCCCGCTGGCGATGGTCGAGCTGCAGGATGCGGGGGTCGCTCACCGCCAGCTCGCGCACGGCGGCGTGGTGGTCCTCCACCTTGAGGTCGAGGGACTGGCGCAGCTCCTCCAGCTGCACCAGGGCGGCGGCGCGGTCGAGCCGGCCGCTGCCGAACAGGTCGGAGAGCACCTCGCGGTAGATCCCGCGCTTGGTCTGGCTGATCTGGCTGGGCAGCACCTTGGCGAGGGTGAACACCTCCCCCGGGCTGAGCTCCGCCAGGGAGCGCCCGTCCAGCAGATCCCCCATTTCGGGCACCAGCTTCTCCAGCTGCTTGCGCAGGCTGGCGCTGGTGCTCTCGCGGGTGTAGGTGGCCTTGTCGCGGGACCAGCCCCGGTAGAGCCACATGCCGCTGACGACCAGCACCAGGGAGCGGATCAGCTGCCCGCCCCTCGGGCCGAGGAGGCCCAGCGAGGGATCGGCGAACCAGAAGAAGATGTTCACCGCCAGGAAGGTGGCGGCCAGGCGGGTGCGATGGCCGGCCACCGCCGTGGCCCGCTCGGCCGGCAGCCCGGCGAGGCCGGATCGCAGCCAGCGCTCCACGGCCCCGAACAGGGCCACCGAGAGGACACCGCCCAGCACCAGCAGGGCAGGCATCGTGAACCAGCGGGGCAGCAGGGTGTTCCAGCCCCCCAGCACCAGGGGCTGGGCGATCTGATCAACGGCGCGGGCGTCGTAGGCCCACATCCCCGTGCGCAGGTAGTCGATGCCGCCGGGCCCCGCAGCGCGGATCAGCAGAAAGAAGGCCAGCACCAGGCCGGGATAGGAGGCCCAGGCCCAGGCCAGGCCTTTCTTGCCGCGGAAGGTCTGCCAGTAGGCCCGCTCGGAGTCGATGTCGATGCAGGGGGCCTGGCAGGCCACGCAGGCGCTCTGCAGCTTGCCCTGCTCACCGATGGTGCGGCACATCGACTGGGTGATGCGGGAGGTGGTCTCCAGGTGGGCGGGGCTGCCCAGCAGGCTGCGGGGGCCGGTGACCACGGCCTGCACCGGCGCCATCGGGCAGAAGTACTGGCACCAGGCCTTGCCGCCGTAGGCCCAGCCCACCGCCAGGGCCGCCGCCACCGTGAGCGCCAGGAACAGGCCCAGCCCAAAGGGGCTGCTGTTCACCACCAGCAGCCGCAGGCTGAGGCCGGCGATGAACAGGCTCCACTGCAGTTGCACGTGGTGCTGTCCGAGCCAGGAGTCCGCCTCGATCTTCACCACGTCGCGGCGGCCGCCCTTGCCGGGAACGGTGCGCTGCCAGTGGAGGGCGCGGAACAGCTGGGAGACGAAGGCCAGCGGGCAGATGCGGCGCCAGACCTCATGGCTGAGCGCCACCAGGATCAGCAGACCGCTGGGGACCACCAGGCCCCAGAAGATCTGGTTGCCCTCCCGGCCATGGCACTCCATCAGGGGGCCGCAGCGATCCAGCTCGAACGGCCAGGGATCGACGCCGGGAAGCAACAGGCTGAGGATCAGCCCCAGCCAGCCCAGCAGCAGCACCCAGCGGGTGAGGCGGGCCTGTTGCTCGGACCAGGAGCTGAAGACTTGCATCGCGCCGGCGGGGGGCGGGCCAGCCGTTAGCTTGCGGCGCACCGGCCGATCTGTCCGCCGACCGATGGGAACGCTCACGTTCCGTCGTCCCCGAAGCGGCGCCCCAGCCACCGCTTCCACCCCACCGTTCCACGGCACCGCACCCGTCCATGGACCAGCGCCGCATCGGCCTCACCGGCGGCATCGCCAGCGGCAAGAGCACGGTGGGGCGCCTGCTGGCCGAGCGCGGTCTGCCGGTGCTGGATGCGGATGGCTATGCCCGAGAGGCGCTGGCGCCGGGCAGCCCCGGCGCGGCGGCGGTGCTGGAACGCTTCGGGG
>NZ_JAYGHZ010000402.1:0-3229 GCF_034931285.1 Synechococcus sp. BA-120 BA3 | reverse complement strand
CTATGGCACCGGCGACTGGAAGCAAGCCCTGCGACGGGCCCTCGGCGGTCTGCCCCTGCCCCCGTTCACCCGGCCGCCCCTGCCGCTGCTGGCGGCACCGGAGCTGCCGATCGGCGTGGCCTGGCGGAGCCCCACCGCGGCCATCCCCCTGGAGGAGGCCACCGGCCGGGTGGCGGCGGCACCGATCTGTCCCTATCCGCCGGGGATCCCCCTGCTGGTGCCGGGGGAGCGGATCGATGCGGCCCGCGCCGGCTGGCTGCTGGAGCAACGGCGTCTCTGGCCCGGTCAGATCGCTGATACGGTGAGCGTCGTGGCCGGTTCGTGAGCCCGTTGCCGAACCCCTTCCACTGGGATTTCGTCACCCCCGGACTGCCGGACAGCGCCTTCGAGGACGCCCCGGGCTTCAGCCCCACACCGCTGGAGCTGCGGGTGATGCTGCTGGCCCACCTGCGGCCCCGGGCCGATTCCCTCGTCTGGGACGTGGGCGGCGGCACCGGCGCCCTGGCCCTGGAGATCGCCCGGCTGATGCCCGGTGGTGCGGTGCACACCCTGGAGCGGGATCCGGAGGCGATCGAGCTGCTGGAGCGCAACCGGCAGCGCTTCGACATCCACAACCTGCACATCCACGCCGGCGAGGCCCCGGAGGGCCTGGCCCTGCTGCCGCCCCATCCCGACCGGGTGCTGCTGGAGGTGGGCCGGCCCCTGGAGGACGTGCTGCGGGCCGTCTGGGAAGCGCTGCAGCCCTCCGGACGGCTGGTGATCAGCACCGTCAACCTGGAGGGCCTGGTGAAGGCCACCGACACCCTCGCCCAGCTGGGCGCCCACGATGTGCAGGTGGTGCAGGCCACCGTGCACCGCATGCAGCGCCGCGGCAGCCAGGCCAAGCTGGCGGCCGCCGAACCGCTGTTCGTGATCGCCGCCGAACGCTGAGCCCGAGCCCTTGCTTCCCGCCCCCCGCACCGCCACCTCCTTCCCCCGCCTGCTCAGCGGCTGGCTGGCGGGCGGCTTCGGCCTGGTGGTGGTGGGCCTGGGCGGCTGGTGGTTCACCGTCGCCGTGGGGGTGATCGTGCACCTGGGCCTGCTGGAGTTCTTCCGCATGGCCCAGTTCAAGGGCATCCGGCCGGCCGCCAAGACCACCCTGGTGGCGGTGCAGCTGCTTCTGGTCTCCACCCAGGTGGCCGCCGGCAGCCTCTGGGGGGGGAGCGGCATGGCGGGCGACGTGGCGGCGGCCGTGCTGCCCGCCTCCGGGGCGGTGATCTGCGGCTGGCTGCTGCTCCAGCCCGTCACCGGCACCATCGCCGACATCGCCGCCTCGGTGTTCGGCCTGTTCTATCTGGGCTTCCTGCCCAGCCACTGGATCAAGCTGCGGGACCTCACCGATCCCGCCCTGGCTCCCGCCCTTGAGGGGCTGGGCTGGCCCTGGAGCCCGGGCATGGCCCTGACCCTGCTGGCCTGCCTGATGATCGTGGCCACCGACATCGGCTCCTACGTGATCGGCCGGCGCCTGGGGCGGCACGCCCTCTCGCCGATCTCCCCCGGCAAGACGGTGGAGGGGGCCCTGGGCGGGGTGTGCTGCGCCCTGCTGGTGGGGGGCCTCGGCGGCGTGCTGCTGGGCTGGCGTTGGGGCTGGCTGGTCGGGGCGGTGCTGGGGGCGGTGGTGTCCCTGTTCGCCCTGGTGGGCGACCTGACCGAATCGATGATGAAGCGCGACGCGGGCCTGAAGGATTCCGGCGATGCGATCCCCGGCCACGGCGGCATCCTCGACCGGATCGACAGCTACCTGTTCGTGCCGGCGGTGGTCTACTCCGCGGTGACCCTGGTGCTGCCCCTGCTGCAGCGGGGCTGAGGACCCCTCAGAGGCACTCCCCGGCCGGGCCTCTCAAGGGGAGACCCGGGCCTCCCCCTCCAGGTGCAGCAGGCCGGCACCCAGCTCGGCCCGCTCGATGCGGATGTTGGGATCCATCGGCAGCCGGGCGTGGGGGGTCCCCTCGGCGCAGCGCAGTTCCACGGTGCCGCCGTCGGCCCGCACCGCCACCTCCCGCTCCACCGGCTCCCGGTCGCCGCTGCCATAGGCCCGCAGCAGCAGCCGGTCCTCCCGGATGCGCAGACCCGCCAGGGGGGTGAGGCCCAGCAGGTCGTCGGCCAGGCCGTCACCGAGGCCGCGCCAGGCCGGGGTGCTCAGGGAGCGGCTCAGCCCATCGCCGCTGAAGCTCACCTGCCCCTGGATGCGGAAGGGCGACTCCAGCTTCACCGCCTGGTTGCGCACCAGGGAGCCCATGCGCACCTGGATGCCGTCGCAGCGCAGCTCCACCTCCTCAATCTCCATCGCCTGGTAGACGACCCGCCGGGCCCGCAGCCGCACGCCGTCGAGGCGGCCACGCAACAGCCGCAGCCCCGAGCCCTCCAGGCGGATCTCCAGCCGCTCGATCGCCTCGCACTGCTGGCGCAGCCACAGCTCCAGGCCGCGGGCGAGCAGGCCCATCACCGGGCCCTCGGTGGGTCGCTCGGTGGGTCGCTCGGTGGGTCGCTCGCCGTCCGGGGTCTCGCTCATCCGCCACCAGGGGACAGGACTCCCCAGATTCTCACTCCGTCCGGGCTCATTCCGCTCGGGCCTGGCGGGCGGCGCGGAAGGCCTCGGCGGCCGTGATCGCCGCCAGCAGCAGCAGTCCCCCCAGACCGATCAGCTGGTCGGTGGGATCGGCGGCCTGCGGGTCCGCCGCGGCGCCGGTGCCGCCCAGCACCGCCCCGAGCAGGAACCAGCCCGTGGCCAGGGCCGTGGTGATCCAGTACGCACGCCAGCGGCGCTGGTAGATGTAGCCGCTGCCCAGGCCGGGCACGACGTTGAGCAGGGCGCCCAGCCAGGGGGCGGACGCCGCCAGGATGGCTTTGTCGTCAGGCGTCATCGGCATCGCTCCATGGCTGGTTCCACCGCCGAGTCTGACCAGCCAGCGCCCCCACCTGCGCCCTCGGTGGCGGTGATCGGCGCCGGGGTGGCCGGCTGCGCCCTGGCCGCGGGGCTGCGGCGCGGTGGCTGGGGCGGGTCGATCGTCCTCCGGGAAGCGGGCCGAGGTCCCGGCGGCCGGGCCGCCACCCGCCGCTCCCGCCACGACGCCGGCTGGCAGGTCAACCACGGGGCACCGCTGTTCAACCTCCTGGATGGACCCGAACCGGATCTGGTGGCGCCCCTGCTGGCGGGGGGCTGGATCGAGCCCTGGCGGGAGCCGGCAGC
>NZ_JAYGHZ010000401.1:0-3243 GCF_034931285.1 Synechococcus sp. BA-120 BA3 | reverse complement strand
CCACGACCCGGTCGGCCGCCGTTTCCGGCCTGAGGGTGAGATCGAGGGCCACCCGCCGCCGCCGGTGGAAGGCCCGGCTGACGGCGAGGGCCCGGCGCAACAGCCGCTGGCGCGAGGCAGGCATGGCCGCCAGGGCGTCCTCGAAACCGGAGAGCAGGGCCTCCCACAGCCGCGGCACGCTGATCAGGTACTGGGGCCGGACCTTCTGCAGATCGGAGCGCAGCTGCTTGAGGGTGGTGTAGGTCTGGCGGCAGCCGCAGCTGAGCAGGAAGTACTCGGCGGTGCGTTCGTAGGCATGCCAGATCGGCAGCACGGAGAGCACGTGATCGCCAGGGCTCGGCGACACGGCCACCCCCAGGGTGCGCAGCTGGTGCAGCAGGTTGGCGTGGCTCAGCGGCACCCCCTTGGGCTGGCCGGTGGTGCCGGAGGTGTACAGCAGCGTGGCCAGCCGCCCGGGGCCCCCTGTGGGGAAGGGCGGCAGCGGGCTGGCGGCGCCGCGCTGCAGCAGGTCGTCCCAGGTGAGGCAGGGGAGCGGCAGGGGAACCGCCGGGGCCTCCCCCTCCAGCAACACGATGAAGCGCAGCCGTTGCAGGGCCGGCCCGTCGAGGGCCAGCCGCTCCAGCAGGGCGGCCGATTCGAGCACCGCCCCCACCGCGCCGGCGTCCTCGAGGATGTAGCGCAACTCCTCGACCGGCGCCGCGCTGCCACGCACCGCATCGGCCGCCCCGGCCCGCATCAGCCCCTGGTCGGCCACCAGCCAACGGGGACCGTTTTCCGCGAACAGGGCCACCACATCGCCGGCCCCCACCCCCAGATCGGCGAAGGCCGCCGCCGCCCGGTCGATCGCCCGGCGCAGCTCCCCGTAGCGCAGCGTCTCCGGATGGCGGCTGTGGGGGGCCTCCAGGGCCACCCGGGGACCATGCAGGCGCTCCAGTTCCGGCCAGAGGCCCTCGAGTCCCTCGAGCCGGCTCCAGTCGGCGCGACCGTCCAGGGCCCGGCGGTCCCGGGGGCTGCCACTCCAGTGGATCTCGGCTCTGGCGTCCATGGGCGGCCGGGGTGGCGAACGGGAGGTCAGGATTCTCCCAGTCCCGACCGGTCTCCCCCCTCCCCCAGGCCGGCCAGTCCCTCCTGTGGCCACGGCGGCCGCAGGACCAGCCCGAAGCGGCGGGCGAAGGCCGCCAGCAGCAGCGGGGCCACCTGCTCGGGGGTGAGGGAAGGCCGCCAGTCCACCAACCGACCCACCGGCCGGTCGGAGAGCCCGCAGGGAATGATCGCACCGAAGCCCTCCAGGGGGCAGTCGACGTTCAGGGCCAGGCCGTGCTGGCTGATCCAGCGCCGGGCGCCGACCCCGATCGCCGCCAGCTTGCGCCCCTCCAGCCAGACCCCGGTGAGGCCCTCGATCCGCTCCCCCTCCAGCCCCAGCTCCTGCAGCACGGCGAGCACCACGTCCTCAAGGGCCCGCAGATAGAGGTGCAGGTCGCCGCCATGGCGCTGCAGGTCGAGCACCGGATAGAGGACCAGCTGGCCGGGCAGGTGGTGGGTGACCTCCCCGCCGCGGTCGATGCGGTGCAGCGGCAGGGGCGGATCGGCCGGATCGAAGCCGAGGTGCTCAAGGCTGGCCCCCCGGCCCAGGGTGTAGCAGGGGGTGTGCTGCAGCAGCAGCAGGGCGTCGGGCACGGAGGGATCGTCGAGCCGGCGTCGCTGCAGGCGGCGCTGCCACCCCCAGGCCAGCGGGAAGGGCACCGGCGAGCGGGCTTCAAAAAGAATTGCGGGAGTGTTGGGGGCCATGCAGCGGCGTTCCTAGCTTGAGCTTGTCCCAGAGCCAGAATTCCTCTGGAGGCAGGCACCCGAATGAAACTGCTGATCCACGGCCGCAATCTCGACGTCACACCGGCGATCAGGGAGTACACCGAAACCAAGCTCAACCGCGCCATCAGCCACTTCGATGGCATCGTCAAGGAAGCCGACGTTCACCTGTCGGTGGCCCGCAATCCCCGTGTGCCGCAACAGACGGCGGAAGTCACGGTCTTCGCCAACGGGGTGGTGATCCGGGCCCAGGAACGCAGCGAAAACCTCTACGCCAGCATCGATCTGGTGGCCACCAAGCTGAGCCGCCAGCTGACCCGCTACAAGGACCGGCTGCAGCAGCGCAGCCAGGGCCCTGTGCACCGCTCCGCCGCCGCCGAGGAAGCCGGAGCCGCCACCCTGCCCAACCCCGGGGGCTCCCTCACCGATGGCCTCGAGCCCGCGGTGCCCCACCGCGGCGTGCGCCGCAAGTACTTCGCCATGCCGGCGATGGACCTGGAGGAGGCCCTGCATCAGCTGGATCTGATCGATCACGACTTCTACATGTTCCGCGACGCGGCCACGGGCCAGATCCAGGTGGTCTACCGCCGCAACCATGGCGGATTCGGCGTCATCCAGGCCCGTGACACCTGAGCGGGAGCCCGAACGGCCCGACCTCGCCCCCCTGATCGACCACGCCCTGCTGGATCCCCACCGGGGCCGGGAGGCCATCCTCCGCTGCTGCGATGAGGCCCGCCACTTCGGCTTCGCCGGGGTGTGCGTGGCCTCTCGCTGGCTGCCGGTCGCCCGTGAGCGGCTGCCGCTCGACGGGGCGGTAAAGCTGGTCGCCGTGGTGGGGTTCCCCTTCGGGGCCATCCCGGCGGCGATCAAACGGGCCGAGGCGGAGTGGGCCGCCGCCGCCGGTGCCGACGAACTCGACGTGGTGCCGGATTTCGGCGCCCTGGCCGATGGCGACGGCACCGCCGTGCTCGACGACCTGGCGGCCATCACCGACCTGGGCCTGCCGGTCAAGGTGATCCTGGAGATGGGCCGCCTCGACGCTGAGGCCCTGGAGCTGCTGGTGGAGATCAGCATCGATGCGGGTGCGCGCCACCTCAAGACCGGCAGCGGCTTCGGCCCACCGGTGACCCCGGAGCAGGTGACCCGGTTGGTGGCCCTGGCCAGGGGCCGTGCCGCGGTGAAGGCCGCCGGTGGCATCGCCGATCTCGAACAGGCGCTGGACCTGGTGGCGGCCGGTGCCGGCCGGCTGGGCACCAGCCGGGGCGTGGCCCTGATGCAGGCGCTGCGCGCCGGTGCCTGAACAGCACCTGGAGGGCCTGGCCCTCACCTGCCGCCCCCTGGGGGAGCACGACCGACTGCTCACACTGCTGAGCGAGGGCGAAGGGCTCACCCGCCTGGCGGTGCCGGGGGCGCGGCGGCCGAAGAGCAGCCTGGCGG
>NZ_JAYGHZ010000400.1:0-3249 GCF_034931285.1 Synechococcus sp. BA-120 BA3 | reverse complement strand
TCGCCCTTGGTGAGTGTCATCGTACCCAACTTCAACCACGGGGCCTTCCTGGGGGAGCGGCTGCGATCGATTCTCGAGCAGACGTTTCAGGACTTCGAGCTGATCGTTCTCGATGACGCCTCCAGCGCCGATTCCCTTGCGGTGACCCGGGAGCGGGTGGAGAGCAAGCGCATCTTCCTCAGCACCACCAACGGCACCCGCTCCCTCGACCGGGTCCGGGACGTGCCCCTGCTGCTCACCGCCTGCCTGCCGAACCGCACCGCCGTGGCCCGGCGGCTGATCGAACGCCAGGCCCTGCGGGTCTGGATCGTGGGCAGCGGCTGGGAGGGGGACTATTCCCTCGAGGACAGCCTGGCGGCGGGGGCGGTGGCCTCGGCGGCCATCGAGCAGGCGGTGACGCCCCACATGGGGGTGCGCTGCGCCAACGACGAGATGCTGGCGGCGCTGGCCCTCTGGCAGCAGTGGCGCCATGACACCGAGACCTGCCTGCGAAGCGCCAGCCATGGCCAGCGTCTGATCGGGCTGGGCAATCACGATGCCGACTTCGCCTGCTGTGCCGCCGTCGACAGCCTGGAGATCGTGCCGATCCAGGCCGAACCCGGCGTGCTGAGGGCCAGCTGAGCCTCTCCTTGCCCCCCTTGGCGGCTCCCTTACGATTCGCCGGTCTTGGAGCGGTCCGGCGGTGAGCAGTTTTCTGGCAGCGGCGCTGCAACTCACCAGCACGCCGGACCCGGAGGCCAATTTCTCGGCGGCCGAGGAGCTGATCGAGCTGGCCGCCCGCCGTGGCGCCGACCTGGTGGGTCTGCCCGAGAACTTCGCCTTCATGGGCGATGACGCCCGCCGGCTGGAGCTGGCGCCGCTGCTGGCCGAGCGCTGCAGCCGCTTCCTGGTCACGATGGCGCGCCGCTACCAGGTCACCCTGCTGGGGGGCGGCTTCCCGGTGCCGGCCGGCGAAGGCCAGACCTTCAACCGCGCCGAGCTGGTGGGCCGGGAAGGCCAGCTCCTGGCGCGCTACGACAAGATCCACCTCTTCGATGTGGACCTGCCGGACGGGATCACCTACCGGGAGTCGGCCACGGTGCAGCCCGGCCACGAACCGCCGCCGGTGGTCGATGTGCCGGGCCTCTGTCGGGTCGGCCTGTCGATCTGCTACGACGTGCGCTTCCCCGAGCTCTACCGCCAGCTGGCCGGTTCCGGGGCCCAGCTGCTGATGATCCCGGCCGCCTTCACCGCCTACACCGGTAAGGACCACTGGCAGGTGCTGCTCCAGGCCCGGGCCATCGAGAACACCGCCTACGTGCTCGCCCCCGCCCAGACGGGCCTCCACTACGGCCGCCGCCAGACCCACGGCCATGCCCTGGTGATCGACCCCTGGGGCACCGTGATGGCGGATGCCGGTGTGGAGCCGGGCCTGGCGATGGCCCCGGTCGACATGGCCCACGAGGCCAGGGTCCGTGCCCAGATGCCGAGCCTCCAGCACCGCCATCCGGCGTTGTTCTGAGGGGTGATGGGAGTGCGTGCGGCGCGATTCGCCTGGCTGCTGACCCTGCCCCTGGTGCTCGGGGCCCTTCCCGCCAGGGCGGCGAGTGCCCTGTCGGCCTGGCGCCTGAGCCGGGAGGGGGTGCTGGAGCTGCGCACCTCCCCGGGGGTGCGGCTGCAGGCCTTTTACGAGGAGGGCACCGGCGTCACCGGGCCCCGGGTGTGGGTGGATCTGCCGGGAGCGCCCCAGCGCAGCCGCTCGGTGCCCGTCGGCGGCCTGGTGCGGGAGGTGCGCATCGGCCGGCCCGATCCCGGCACCACCCGGCTGGTGCTGGAGTTCCGGCCGGGTACCCGCCTCGATCCGCGCCAACTGCGCCTGGTGGGCACGGCCCGCGACCGCTGGCGCCTCTCCCTCACCGGCCTGCCCCTGAGCGGCTTCACCCGCAACGTCGGCGAGGGCGACATGGACGCGCCCACCTCCAGCTGGACCGCCTCCCGCCCCTCCGGCTTCGGCAGCAGCGGCCGGGCCACCTCCGGTCGGCCCATCTCCCCCGACGGGCTGCCGGTGGTGCCCCGGGGTCGCTTCCGGGTGGTGATCGACCCCGGCCACGGCGGCCCCGATCCGGGGGCGGTGGGCATTGGCGGCCTGCGGGAGACCGACGTGGTGCTGGACGTGAGCCTGCAGGTGGCCCAGCTGCTCCAGGCCCGGGGGGTGCAGGTGCTGATGACTCGCACGTCCGAGGTGGACGTCGACCTGCCGCCGCGGGTGTCCCTGGCCAACAGCAGCAACGCCAACGCCTTCGTCAGCATCCATGCCAACGCCCTGAGCATGGCCCGCCCCGATGTGAACGGGGTGGAGACGTTCTATTTCCAGTCGGGCAGCTCCCAGCGGCTGGCCCAGGCGATCCAGTCCCGGATCATGGCGGTCTCGCCGGGCACGCCCGACCGTGGGGCCCGGCCGGGGCGGTTCTTCGTGATCCGCCGCACGGTGATGCCGGCGGCCCTGGCGGAGATGGGCTTCGTCACCGGCCGCATCGACGCCCCCCGCCTGGCCGATCCCGCCTTCCGCCGCCGCCTGGCGGTGGCGATCAGCGCCGGCATCCTCGACTTTCTCCAGGGGGCCTCTTGAGCCTTCTCGTCGGTCTGTTCGACAGCGGTCTGGGGGGCCTCACGGTGCTGCGCCAGGTCCATGCCCTCTACCCCCACTCCCCCTGCCTCTATCTGGGCGACACGGCCCGGGTCCCCTACGGCCAGCGCTCCAAGGAGGAGATCCGCTCGATCGCCTCGGAGGTGGTGCACTGGCTGCGGCTCCAGGGGGTGGGGGTGCTGGTGATGGCCTGCAACACCTCCAATGCCCTGGCCCTTGATGTGGCCGTGGCGGAAGCGGGGGTGCCGGTGGTGGGGCTGATCGACAGCCTGGCCAGCGAGCTGACCAGTGATCACGTTGGGGTGCTGGCCACCCCGGCCACGGCCGCCAGCGGTGCCTACCGGCGCTCGATCCAGGCCTGCCGCCCCTCGGCCCGGGTGCTGGAGGTGGGCTGCCCCGCCTTCGTGCCCCTGATCGAGGCCGGCGACCTGCAGGCCCCCGAGCTGCGGGCCGCCGCCGCCGACTATCTGGCCCCGCTGCTGGCGGCGAACGTGGACACGATCGTGCTGGGCTGCACCCACTACCCGCTGCTGCGGGCCCTGCTGGCCGAGCTGCTCCCCCCCGATGTGCAGCTGGTGGACCCGGCCCTGGCGGCCGCCCAGCGCCTCGGGCCCCTGCTGGCC
>NZ_JAYGHZ010000399.1:0-3346 GCF_034931285.1 Synechococcus sp. BA-120 BA3 | reverse complement strand
ATCCAGGCCTGGCCCGATGGCAGCGCCACCCGGCGGGGCGGCCCGGTCGGTCCCTCCAGCCTGGCCTCCAGGGCCGGCCCGCTGCGCACGAGCTGCAGCCGTGCCCCCGGCGCCAGCTTCACCAGGGTGCGCCCGCTGGCGTCACCGAGGCGCAGCACGGTGCTGCCGGCCTCCAGCTCCAGGGTGGGGGCCTCCCGCAGCAGCACCCGCACCACCGGAGCCGGCGCCCTCGCCTCCGTGGGGACCGGCGCCGCGACGGCGGCGGGAAGCAGGGCCAGCGAGAGGCCGGCGCGCCATCCGAAACGGAGGAGGGTCACGAGGGTGCGCGAGCGACAACGGGTCATTCTGGACGGGTCATCCTGTCGATGCCATGGCGCCAGCCAGAGCACCGGCTGGCGCCATGGAGGGCGGGACGACGGTGCGGCCGGCGCCGTGGCAGCATGCGCTCTGCGGCAGCCAGGGTGTGCAGGTCACCTTCCTGGGAACCAGTTCCGGCGTTCCCACCCGCTCCCGCAACGTCTCCGCCGTCGCCCTGCGGCTGCCTCAGCGCGCCGAGCTGTGGCTGTTCGACTGTGGTGAGGGAACCCAGCACCAGTTCCTGCGCAGCGACCTGCGGGTGTCCCAGCTGCGGCGGATCTTCGTCACCCACATGCACGGCGACCACGTCTTCGGTCTGCCGGGGCTGCTGGCCAGCCTGGGGCTGGCGGGCAGCTGCGCCGGCATCGATCTCTACGGACCGGACCCGCTGCGCGACTACCTGGAGGGGGTACTGCGGACCTCCTCGACCCGCATCGGCTATCCCCTGCGCACCCACCGGGTGAAGGAGGCCGCCGCCCGCGGCACCCTGGTGCTCGATGACGACGACATCACGGTGCGCTGCACGCCGCTCACCCACCGGGTGCCGGCCTACGCCTACCGGGTGGATCAGAAGCCCCGGGCCGGCCGTTTCGACGTGGAGCGGGCCAAGGCCCTGGGCATTCCCCCCGGGCCGGTCTATGCCGAGCTCAAGGCGGGTCGCAGCGTCACCCTCGATGACGGCCGGGTGATCCGCGGTGAGGCCCTGTGCGGACCGCCGCGGCCTGGCTGCAGCGTCGTCTACTGCACCGACACCGTGTTCAGCGAGGCGGCGGTGGCCCTGGCCCGCGGCGCCGACCTGCTGATCCACGAGTCCACCTTCTCCCATGGCGAGGCGGAGCTGGCCATCGCCCGCCAGCACTCCACCAGCACCATGGCCGCCCAGACCGCCCTGGAGGCGGGGGTGAAGCAGCTGGTGCTCACCCACCTGAGCCCCCGCTACGTGGCGGGGAATCCCATGACCCCCGACGATCTGGTGGCCGAGGCCCGGGCCATCTTCCCGGAGACGGTGGTGGCGAAGGACTTCCTCAGCCTCTCGGTGGGGACGGCGGACTGAGCCTGCAACAGTTCGCGTGATTCGGTTCCGGGGGACCCGTCGCCCGTGATACAAGGTCTCAGTTGCGGTCCGACCGCCCTTCCGCCGGCTTCTCCCATGGCCCCCCTCCTTCGCACCGCTCCCCTTCGCGCCGCCCTCCGTGCCGTGGCCCGGACGCTGCTGATCCTTCCCCTGGCCCTGCTGGTCTGTTTCGCGGGTCCCGCGGTCGCGGCCCAGTGGAGCGCCGAGGACCTCACCGTGCCCGCCTCTCCGGACGGCACCCTGGTGACCTTCAGCGAGAAGGAGGTCAAGACCGGCCGCAAGCTCTTCAACGAAAGCTGCGGCACCTGCCACGCCGGTGGGATCACCAAGACCAACCAGAACGTGGGCCTGGATCCCGAGACCCTCGCCCTGGCGACCCCGGCCCGGGACTCGGTGGATGCCCTGGTCGACTACATGAAGGACCCCACCTCCTATGACGGGGAATACAGCATCGCGGATGTGCATCCCAGCCTGCGCAGCAGCGACGTGTTCGTGAAGATGCGCGATCTGGACGACGAGGACCTGCGCCTGATCGCCGGCTACATCCTGGTGGCCCCCAAGGTTCAGGGCATCCAGTGGGGCGGCGGCAAGATCTATTTCTGATCGCCCGGCCCACGCTGCCGGCCGGCCCTGTGCCGGCCGGTTTTTTTGTGCCTGGACGTGGGCGGCTCAGGGGGCCGGCACCGGCGGGGCCAGGTTGCCGGCCTCCAGCGACCCCGGCAGCTTGCTGTACCACCACTCCTGCAGGGCGGGGGCCAGGCGCTGGGGGAACAGGGTGATCACGGTGCGGGTGGGGCGGGCCCCCGGCTGCAGCAGCTCCACGGCGTAGGAGGGGCAGCGGCGGGCGGCCAGGTCGGGCACGAAGCGGCGGCCGACGCGGCGCCAGCTGGGCTCCTTGCTGCGCCAGGCCAGGCGGCAGCAGGGCCAGGGGAGCTCCTCCCGATCGAACAGGCGGCAGCAGGGGCCCAGGACCCGGTAGCTGTACTGGCCGCCGGGGCTGGGATGCTCGCTGCCGGAGGCCAGCACGGTGTCCACCTGGAGTGACATGAAAAAGCCACCCCTGAGGGTGGCGGAGAGGAACGCGGGGTTCAAGGGGGCGATCCGAGCGGACCGCCCGGCGAGGAGCTCAGTAGAGCTCTTCTTCGGTGTGGGTCTTGATGGTGCAGTCGGAGGTGGGGTAGGCGACGCAGGTGAGGACGAAGCCGGCCTCGATCTGGTCGTCGTCGAGGAAGCTCTGGTCCGACTGGTCAACGGTGCCGGCGGTGAGCTTGCCAGCGCAGGTGGAGCAGGCGCCGGCGCGGCAGGAGTAGGGCAGGTCAATGCCCTGCTCTTCGGCGGCGTCGAGGATGTACTGGTCGTCGGGAACCTCGATGGTCTTGTTCAGCCCCTCGCTCTCATTGACGAGGGTGACCTTGTAGGAAGCCATGGAAGAGATTGGAGCTCACAGACGCCCGGCAGCCAGGGCCTGTAGGACCCGCCCTTCCTACATCCGACAGGGGGCTTTCCCGGCGATCTTGGGCTCGCAGGCCGGGAAGCCCAATCAAAGCCAGGACACAGATCAGCGTGCCTTATGCAACATCCGCTGCCGAACGGATCCGCAGCAGGCCCCAGCGGTCCTGCGCGACCCGCCCCTCCACCCGCCAGCCCGCGGCCGCCAGATCCCGCTCCAGGCCTGGGGCCTGATCCACCAGCAGGCCGCTGAGCAGGCCCACGCCGCCCGCGCTCAGCAGGTGCTCGAACCAGGGAATCAGGGCCTCGATCACCGGCGCCAGGATGTTGCACAGCAGCAGGTCCGCCGGACGCCCCCCCAGCAGGGCCACCAGGGCCTCCGCCGATCCCGTGGTGACCGCCAGCCCTGAGGGGCCCAGGCCGTTCAGGAGGGCGTTCTCGCGGGTGGCCCGCTCCGCCAGGGGG
>NZ_JAYGHZ010000398.1:0-3348 GCF_034931285.1 Synechococcus sp. BA-120 BA3 | reverse complement strand
CAGTCCATCAGGGGCGGGATCAGCCCGGGCGGCACCCAGGCCGTCGGCGCTTCCTGCCTGAGCAGCAGGCCGAGGTCCCGGGCCGCGCTCATCACCGTGCTGCCGTGCTGCAGCTGCTGCTGGGCCCGCAGCACCGCCGCGTCCGGCTGGCCGTGGATCAGCGTCCGTTCGGCCGCCAGCTGGGGCAGCTGGCGGCGCAGGCCATTGCGGCGCTCCCGCAGGGCCGCGAACGTCTGCTCCGGTTCGGCCATGTCCGGCAGGCCTTCCAGGAAGCGGGCCAGATCGAGCAGCCAGCCGTCACAGGAGGCCTGCCAGGCGCTGGAGGACCGCTGGCTGTAGATCTGCCGCGACACCACCATCCCCAGGATCACGCCCAGGACCGTCATCACCATCCGCCAGAAGACGTAGTGCCACCAGGCGTCGCCGTGGTTCATCAGGCTGCCCGCCACCATGTGGCCGCCCACCACGAAGCCGCTGGTCAGGCCGGCGGCGAAGCCGAACAGGCGCACCAGGGTCAGTCCCAGGAACACCCCGAGGGCGCTGGACAGGCCGCCGAGGACCCCCGCGGCGATCACCACGGCGAGCAGACCCAGCAGGGTGCCGATGATCCGCTCCCGGCCGGCCAGCACGCCGCCGCCCAGGTCGGTCTCGAGAATGATGAGCACCCCCAGGGCCAGGAACAGGCCTTCCGGCAGCGCCGCGTGGTTGCAGGCGGCCACCACCAGCGCCAGCACCGTCCCGTTGCGCACGATCACGGCCGAGCGTCCCGGAGCTGTCATGGCGCTGCCGCCAGGCTCCGCAGCCGCAGCAAGGCCTCGTGGCAGGCGTCGGCGTCGATGGAGCGCAGCATGGCCGGCACCCGGACCATGGCGACCGCGTGGCGCAGCGCCTGCTCGAGCGCCTCGTGCCGCTGCTGCATCCCCTCACTCGCCAGGCCGTGGGCCTGGGGGCTGCGCAGCACGGCGGCGCGCACGGCGCAGTGGGCGGCGTAGGCGCTGATCAGTTCCTCCGCCCCGTCGTGGGAGCGGCCAGCCAGCAGGGCCTCGATCCGGCCCAGCAGACCCCGCTCGCTGTCCTCCAGGCGCTGCAGCGGTGAGCGGAACCAGAACAGCCGTTCGACGGCCATGCCCAGCAGCAGCCCCAGCAGGTGCCAGCCGGTCCTGTCGACGACGTACCAGCCCCCCATCCGCTCGTGGGCGGGGACCGCCAGGATCAGCACGGTCATGATCACCGCGTTCATCAGCGTGGCCGGACTCAGCCCCAGCCGGCGTCCCAGCAGCTGGATCAGCACGTAGCCGATCCCGATGGCCAGCCAGTTGTGCAGGGCCTGGGTGAGCAGCACCACCACCGCGCCCCCGAACACGGTGCCCACGATCCGTGCCCAGGCCGCCTCCCGCGACGCCTCCGGTGTGGGCAGCAGGCTGCGGGCAGCCCCGTAGACCACATAGAAGCCGTCGATCGCGTTGACGTCCGGTCCGGCCGCCGCGTGGATGCCGGCCGCGAGGAACCCGGCGAACCCCACCTGCAGGGCATTGCGGATCTGCTGGGGCGAAGGAGAACGGGGGGGCATCGAGCCGACGGGCCAGGCGCCGCCGGGAGATCAGGCCACAGGATGGCGGGCCTGCGCCGATCGGCACGGGCGGATCTGGTGGGGCATGGACGGTCCCCTTAAGCTGCGCCAGATCACCCCATGAGAGACCGGATGGAGATCCCAGGAGTCCACCCAGAGCAATCCGGGCAGGACGCCGTGGAGGTGAAGCCACCGGCGAAGGTGGACATCTACACCTACCGCTTCTCCTCCGACTGCATCCGGGCCAAGGGTCTGCTGGACAGGCTCGGGGTCACTTACAACGAGTTCATCATCGACGACGACGAGATCAACAAGGAGGTGATGATGAAGCGCTCCGGTGGGCGCACCAGCGTTCCCCAGATCTTCATCGACGGCATCGCCATCGGCGGCTATGGCGAGCTCGCCAAGCTCCACTCGGCCGGTGATCTCGGCCCCATCCTGCGTCTGAGCGCGTGAGCGGCGATCGGGATGCCCAGCTGTTCGTGGTCGATCCGATCACGCGCCTGCGGCCGGCCAAGGACTCCAGCGTCGCCCTGATGCAGGCGGCCCAGCGGGCCGGCCTGGCGGTGTGGGTCTGCACCCAGGCCGATCTCTCCTGCGCCGATGCTGACGACGGCCGCCACCGACCTCGGGCCTGGGCCCAGCCGGTGCGCCTGGCCCCGATGGCGGCCAGTGCCGAGGGCTGGAGCGTGCCCGATCCCTGGGTCGAGGCCGACGAGCCCCGCGACCTGCCCCTGGATCACTTCCGCTGGATCTGGATGCGCAAGGATCCGCCGGTCGATGAGGCCTACCTCTACACCACCCAGCTGCTGGAGCTGGCCGAGCCCTTCGGGGTGCGGGTGCTCAACCGCCCGGCGGCCCTGCGCTCCTGGAACGAGAAGCTGGGTGCCCTGCGCTTCAGCCATCTGATGGCGCCCTCGCTGGTCAGCGCCCGGGTGGAGCAGCTGGCCGCCTTCGCCGCCGGCCACGGGGAGGTGGTGCTCAAGCCCCTGGCGGGCCGGGCCGGCCAGGGGGTGGTGCGGGCCACGGCGGCGGCCCCCGGCCTGCGGTCCCTGCTGGAGCTGGTCACCCTCCAGGAGACCTTGCCCGTGATGGTCCAGGCCTTTCTGCCCGCGGTCACCGCCGGCGACAAGCGCATCCTGCTGGTGGACGGCGAACCCCTCGGCGCCGTGAACCGGTTGCCGAAGGCGGGTGAGTTCCGCAGCAACCTGGCCCTGGGGGGCGCTCCCGTCGCCGCCGACCTCACCGACGCCGAGCACCGCATCTGCGACGAACTGGCGCCGGTGCTGCGGGCCGAGGGCCTGTTCTTCGTCGGCATCGACGTCATCGACGGCCGGCTCAGCGAGATCAACGTCACCAGTCCCACCGGGGTGCGGGAGGTGGAGTGGCTGGGCCGCCGGCCCCTGGCCGATCAGGTGATCGAGCGCCTGCTGGCCGGCTGACGGCGGCCCGCCTCAGTCGAAGCCGGCCGCCACCGGCAGGTTGAGCTGCTGCTGCAGCACCCCGAGCTTGAGCGCCACCTCCTGCAGTTCCCGCTCGGGGTGGGAGCCCCGCACCAGCCCCGCCCCGGCGGTCAGCTCCAGCTGCCGCCCCCGCAGGGTGCCGCTGCGGATCGCCACCCGCAGGTCCGTGTCGCCTTCGGTGTCGATCCAGCCGATCGGGGCGGCGTAGTGCCCCCGTTCGAACGGCTCCAGGCTGCGCAGCCAGGCCATCGCCTCGCGCCGGGGCAGGCCCGCCACCGCCGGGGTGGGGTGAAGGGCCTCGGCCAGGGTGAGGGG
>NZ_JAYGHZ010000397.1:0-3392 GCF_034931285.1 Synechococcus sp. BA-120 BA3 | reverse complement strand
GCGCTGCGGCGCCCCTCACTGGCCATCCAGAGCCGCTCGCCGAGCGCCACCAATCCCTCGGCGTCGATCTCCGCCGGCAGCGGGACCTGCGGCGATCCCTTCAGATCCAGCTGGAACAGGGGCCGCAGCGGCACCCGGCCCAGCTGCCGCACGCCGCTCCAGGCGTCCACCCGGCCCCGGGGGGCATCGCTGAGCAGCAGCAGCACGTCGCTCTGGCTTTCGTAGCTGGCGGCGGAGTAGCCGCCCTGGGGTGCTCCGTCGGCCCCGCGGCGCGGCAGGCGGGCGCCCGCCTGAAGATCCCAGCCCGCCTGGGCCGGGCAGGGCAGCAGGGGTGGAGGCAGGGGCGACGGCGGAGCGGCGGCGATCAGGGGCATGACCATGGCTGGAATTCTCCCGTTGCCAGGGGACCGCGGCGGCATCCCGGGACACCCGGGGGTGGGGCGGGTAGGGTCGAAGCATCGGAGGGGGATGGGTGATGCGATCCCCAGCGGGAACCCAGCCGCCGGCCGGCGGCCTCACGGAAGACACCGGCCGGCGCCTGGCGGTGCTGATTGATGCCGACAACGCCAGGGCGGCGGTGATCGAGGCGGTGCTGGAGGAGGTGGCCCGCTTCGGGGAGGCGATCGTGCGCCGCATCTACGGCGATTTCACCTCCAGCCAGAGCGCCTCCTGGAAGGCACTGCTGAACAAGTTCTCGATCAAGCCGATGCAGCAGTTCGCCTACACCGTGGGCAAGAACGCCACCGACAGCACGATGATCATCGATGCGATGGACCTGCTGTACACCCGGCGCTTCGACGGTTTCTGTCTGGTGACCAGCGACAGCGACTTCACGGGCCTGGCGGTGCGCCTGCGGGAGGAGGGCCTGCTGGTGTACGGCTTCGGTGAGGAGAAGACTCCGGCGGCGTTCCGCAACGCCTGTCACAAGTTCCTGTTCACCGAGGTGCTGCGCACCGCCTCCCGCCAGGGGGACGACGGCGTCCAGGCCGGGGAGGCCCGCCGGCCCCCGGAGGACGTTCCCCCCGCAGGCCCCCATCCGGTCATCCCGGCCGACTTTCTGATGGAGGCCCTGGATCGCTCGGTGGACGAATCGGGCTGGACCCAGCTGGGCACCTTCGGCAGCTACCTGCAGAAGATTCAGCCCGATTTCGATACCCGCCTCTACGGCTTCCGCAAGCTCTCCGACCTGGTGCGTGGCTGCCCCTCCCTGTTCGTGATGGAGGAGCGGGAAGCCCCGAGCGGCAACCGCACGATCGTCTATGTGCGGGCCCGGGAGGACGACTGAGGCCGGCAGACTGGCCCCCTTCCGCCGCGGCCCTGACCCTGCCATGACCCTGCAGCGCCTGGCGGCCTTCAGCGACGGCGACCGGGGCGGCAACCCGGCCGGGGTGCTGATCACCGAGACCTTGCCCGCGGACACCGCGATGCAGCGCATGGCGGCCGAGGTGGGCTACTCGGAGACGGTCTTCGCCGCCCCGCAGGGGGACGGCTGGCGGGTGCGCTATTTCTCCCCGACCGTCGAGGTGCCCTTCTGCGGCCATGCCACCGTCGCCCTCGGGGCCGCCCTGGCGGAACGCTGCGGTGATGGGGTGTTCCCGCTGACGCTGAACCAGGCCGCGATCACGGTGGAGGGCCGACGGCAGGGGGAGCGCTGGAGCGCCGCCCTGCAATCACCCCCCACCCACCACCGCCCCGTGGCGGCCGATCTCCTTGCGGCCGCCCTGGCCCTGTTCGGCTACGGCCCCGGCGACCTGGATCCGGCCCTGCCACCGGCCATCGTCCACGGCGGCGCCGACCACCTGCTGCTGCCCCTGCGCCGCCGTGGGGACCTGGCTGGCATGCGCTACGCCATGGAGGACGGGGCCCGGCTGATGGCGGAGGCGGGGCTGCTGACGCTCCTGCTGGTGTGGGCCGAAGGCCCCCGGATGTTCCACAGCCGCAACGCCTTCGCCGTCGGCGGGGTCTACGAGGACCCGGCCACCGGGGCGGCCACTTCGGCCCTGGCCGGCTACCTGCAGAGCCTGGGCTGGCCCCACGGCGGGTCGATCACGGTGGTGCAGGGGGAGGACATGGGTTGCCGCTCGCTGCTGAGTGCCGGAATCCCGGCGGAACCGGGGGGCTCGATACGGGTGGAGGGCCAGGTGCGCCGCCTTGCGGCCTGAGTTCAGGAGGCCTTTTCCAGGCGCTTCACGATCCAGCCCATCAGCACCAGGGAACCCAGCAGCGCCACCAGCAGGGCGATCGTCATGGAAACGGGTGCATGTCCGTCGCATTATGACCACAGGCACCCCAGCCCTGGTCCGAGCCGTGCAGAGCCATCCCGAGCTGGTCTTCGTCTACGGCACCCTCAAGCGCGGCCACGGCAACCACCACTGGCTCGGTAATGCGCCCTTCCTCGGGGAGGCGGTTCTGCCGGACGTGGTGCTCCACGACCTGGGCCCCTTTCCGATGGCGGTGCCCGGCGATGGGGTGGTGCGGGGTGAGGTGTACGGCGTGGATGCCGCCGGCCTGGCCCGGCTCGATCGGCTCGAGGGCTACCCCCGCCTCTACGACCGCCGGCCCCTGCCCCTGGCCGATGCCCGTCGGGCCTGGGTCTACCTGGGCCGGCCCCATCAGGTGCGCCACGTGGCCGCCATCGCCGACGGCCGCTGGCGGGGGCCGGCGCCGGGTGCGGCCGTGCGCCGCAGCCAGATGGGCCTGGCCATGGTGCTGGCCCTGGGAGGAGCCGTGCTGGCGGCCGTCCTTCCCCCCGCCACCCTGGCCTTCGACACCCTCTCCACCTGCAACGCCTGGCGCGGCAGCCACGGCAGCGCAAGGGTGCTGCTGGGCAACAGCCTCGGCGCCGCCCACTACCTCACCAAGAAGCAGCGGCTGCAGGAGAGCCCGGCCGAGGCGCCCGTGGCGCTCTACAGCGACAGCGATCTGCAGCGGGTGTGCGGGCGTTAGCTGCCGGCCACCAGCCAGCGCCCCCCCGAGCCCAGGGCCACCACCAGTCCGCCCAGGGCCAGGGACGGGCCGCTCCAGAAGGCCAGCTGCAGCAGGCGCCGCAGCATCAGCAGGGATCCGCCCACCCCCACCAGCACCGCCAGGCTCTGGCAGAAGGCGATCACATGGCTATCGGCGCTCCAGCTCGGCAGCCGGGCGGCCAGGGCGGGCCAGAGGGTTTCGGTGCTCACCGGCAGCAATCGGCCCCCCTCCGCCATTCCCATGGGCAGATGCTGGGCCAGCAGCAGGCCCCACAGCAGGGGCAGCAGGGCGTAGAGCAGCAGCCAGCTGGGGCTGGCCGGCCGCAGCCGCGCCGCCAGGGGCCGCAGCAGCAGCCACAGCCCCGAAGGCAGGGCCAGCGCCAGGGCGGCGAAGGCCAGGCGGCCCAGCAGGGGGCCCTGCCCCAG
>NZ_JAYGHZ010000396.1:0-3396 GCF_034931285.1 Synechococcus sp. BA-120 BA3 | reverse complement strand
ACCGCCGTCAGGACGGCCTGATCGCCGCGCCGGCCTCGGACCTGTGGCTGGCGGCGCGGCCGCCGGCGCTGGCGGAGTTGCTGGAGGGGCCGGGACCCCAGGGGGAGGCGCCGCTGCTGCAGACCCAGCGCATCGGCGTCTCCCAGGGGCAGGAACTGCCCTGGCGCTGGTACCTGCGTGCCAGCCGCAGTGTCAGCCGGCGAGCCCGCGGCGATCGGACACCCCGACACGATGGGCTCGCCGCCCTGCTGGCCTCTACGGTTGGGGCGTTTGACGGGAGCAGAACGCCTTGAGCGGCTGGAGTCACCGCCACGTGCTCGACCTGGCGTCCTTCTCGGTCGACGACTTCGCCACCGTTCTCGAACTGGCCCAGCGCTTCCGGGCCCTGCCGGTGGCCGGCGCCCGCCGCCTGCCCGCCCTCCAGGGCCGGCTGATGACCAGCCTCTTCTTCGAGCCCAGCACCCGCACGCGCAGCAGCTTCGAGCTGGCCGCCAAACGGCTCTCGGCGGAGGTGCAGAGCTTCTCGCCGTCGTCGAGCTCCCTGAGCAAGGGGGAGAGCCTGCTGGACACCGCCCGCACCTACGTGGCCATGGGCGCCAACATCCTGGTGGTGCGCCACCGCTGCGCCGGGGTGCCCCACAGCCTCGCCCGCGACCTCGACCGCTGCGGCGAGCGGGTGTCCGTGCTCAGCGCCGGTGACGGCCTGCACAGCCACCCCAGCCAGGGTCTGCTCGATCTGTTCACCCTGGCGCGCCAATTCGAACCCGAGGCCCCCTCTCCCGCCAGCCTGCGGGGCCGCCGCATCGTCATCGTCGGCGACGTGCTCCACTCCCGGGTGGCCCGCTCCAACCTCTGGGCCCTCACCGCCTGCGGCGCCGACGTGGTGCTCTGCGGGCCCGCCACCCTGCTGCCCGATTGCTTCGCCGACTTCGTGCTGGCCCCGCCGCCGGGCCAGGGGGCCGATCCGGTGGCCGACCGGGGCCGGGTGCGGGTCGAGCGGCGCCTGGAGGACGCCCTGCCCGGGGCCGATGCCGTCATGACCCTGCGCCTGCAGAAGGAGCGGATGCAGCAGCACCTGCTCACCAGCCTGGACACCTACCACCGCCAGTATGGGCTCAGCCACCGGCGCCTGGCCCTCTGCGGCGACGCCGTGCCGGTGCTGCACCCCGGCCCGGTGAACCGGGGGGTGGAGATCGCCGGCGAACTGCTCGACGATCCCGGCCGCAGCCTGGTGGAGGAGCAGGTCCGCAACGGCATTCCGATCCGGATGGCCCTGCTTTATCTGCTGGCCGCCGTCTGAGGGCTCAGCCGGCCTGGGGGCTGCGCCGGTCGCTCAGAGCAGCTTGAAGCCGTCCAGCAGCAGGCCGTAGAGCAGGCCCATGCGGGCCATGTCCAGCACCTGCAGCCGCAGCTTCAGCGGCTGGGCCAGCAGCCGGCGCCGCAGCCGGGCCGCCGCTTCGATGGCCAGCACGCACACCAGGGCGCCGAGGGGATCGAACAGGGAGAGGGCGCCGGTGATCGAGCCGACGCTGCCGCCGATCACGAAGCCGCCCAGCAGCACGATCAGCAACAGGGAAAGGCGGCGCCAGGGGTTCTGCGCCCAGGCCTCGAGCAGGTTGCCGGACTGGGTGATCCGCTGCTGGAATCGGGTCTGCTGGAAGCGGGGAGGCACCGGTGCGAACCTGCCGCTGGGTGGAAAGGGGAGCAGGGGGCTCACCACCCAAGGGTGGAAAGCCGCTGGCGGTGATCCCCATCACCCGGCCCAATCCCTGCAATCACTGGTCTACACCATCTCTGGCGTCTTGACAGCATTTTCCCCCCACCGATAGGGGATGCCAATAAAAAAGCCCGAGGCCGAGGCCCGGGCAGGGTGATGGGGACGACACCAGCAAACCAATCTCCAGCGGGTCGGGCAAGGGGGGGCAGCCGCTGACCGGAGCGTCCCTGCGGGGGCTTGACGGGTGGCGTGGTCGTTCTCAGACGTCCCGATTCAGCCGTCGCCGTCCTTCTTGCGGGATCCCTTGCCTTCCAGCAGTTCCAGCAGGGCCTCCATCTGGGCCATCACACCCCGCACCTCACCGGCCTCCGGCAGCAGGCCGTCCTCCATCACCCCCTGGTGCATCTCCCGCAGCTCCTGACGGATGTAGCGCAGATGACTGACAACCTGTTCGCGCTTGGACTGCGACATTGAGCGGGCCCCTGATCAACCCCCTCTTTTACCCCATCGCCGATTCACTTCCTGCCGAAACGCTCCTTGGCCTGCTGGTAGAAGGCGAGATCCACACCGTCGAGGCCGGCCTCGCGGGCCAGGGACTCGATCCGCCGCCGGATGATCGGCCGCACCACGAACGGGATCTCCTTGAGGCTGGTTTCCGCGTCGCTGCTCCAGTTCATCGGCGGCTGATCGGGACGGGTCGGTGCTGGGCCGGGGGGCGCTGGGACACCCTGACGGACCTCGGGAGACCCGGCCGGGGAGAATGGTGGATGGAGAATAGGGGACTCGAACCCCTGACCTCTGCGGTGCGATCGCAGCGCTCTACCAGCTGAGCTAATTCCCCTTCGATCGCCATTATCACCATCCCGTCCCCCTCCCTGGCCGTCCCCTTGGTTGATTCCAGCCTGTCCATCACCCCCGAGCGGCTCGCGGCCTTCGACGACGCCTCCATCGCCGAGCTCGCCCGGCGCCTCGAGGAGGACGACTACCCCACGCCGTTCGCGGGCCTGGCCGACTGGCACCTGCTGCGGGCCCTGGCCATCCACCGCCCGGACCTGATCCGGCCCTACGTCCATCTGGTGGATCAGGAACCCTTCGATGAGGAGTGAGGCGGATGCCCTCGCCGGGCGGCGCGTGCTGGTGCTGATCAGCGGCAGCATTGCCGCCGTCAAGCTGCCCCAGCTCGTTAGCGCCCTGGTGCAGCGCGGGGCCCTGGTGCGCTGCGTGCTCAGCCCCGCCGCCGAGCGGCTGGTCAGCGCGGTGGCCCTGGCGAGCCTCAGCCGCGCCCCCTGCCACATCGAGGCCGACCAGTGGAGCCACCGGGAGTCCCGGCCCCTGCACATCGCCCTGGCCGAGTGGGCCGAGGTGGTGCTGGTGGCCCCGCTCAGCGCCACCAGCCTGGCCCGCTGGGTGCACGGCATGGCCGACACGGGACGCACCGGCACGCCATTGGCGGCGGCATACTTCCGCACGAAGAAATCGGCCAGCGCCGGGATATCGCCCGGCCGCTCCCGCAGCGACGGCAGGCGCAGATTGACGACGTTCAGGCGGTACAGCAGGTCCTCGCGGAACGTGCCCTCAGACACCGCCCGGCCGAGGTCGCGGTTCGACGTGGCGATGATGCGGATGTCGACCTTGACCGGCGTCGTGCCGCCCACGCGGTCGATGACGCGTTCCTGCAG
>NZ_JAYGHZ010000395.1:0-3397 GCF_034931285.1 Synechococcus sp. BA-120 BA3 | reverse complement strand
TGTGTATACGGGACAGACCAGGGCCCGGGCCCCGTGCCGCCGCGCCGCCAGGGCCAGGGCCAGCATCCCCCGGATCGGCCGCAGCCCGCCGTCGAGACCCAGCTCCCCCGCGCTCCAGATCCCCTCCACCTCGGTGGCCGCCAGCTGCTGGCTGGCCACCAGCAGCCCCAGGGCGATGGGCAGATCGAAGCCGGGGCCCGCCTTGGGCAGGTCGGCGGGGGCCAGGTTCACCACCACCCGGGTGAGGGGCACCCGCAGGCCGCCGTTGCGCAGCGCCCCCCGCACCCGCTCCCGCGATTCCTGGGCCGCCGCATCCGCCAGGCCGACCACCCGCAGCCCCGGCAGCCCCGGGGCGATGTCCACCTCCACCGTCACCGGCAGGGCCTCCACGCCCCGCAGGGCCCCGCTGCTGCACCGTGCCAACATCCCTTCGCAGGCCACTGCCCGTTCAGTGCCACCTCCCGACCACTCCCCGGCGTCCCATGGCCAGCAGCGACACCATCTTCGGCCGCATCCTGCGCGGCGAGATTTCTTGCCAGGAGGTCTATGCCGATGACCTCTGCCTCGCCTTCCGGGATGTGAATCCCCAGGCGCCGGTGCACGTGCTGGTGATTCCCCGCGAGCCGATCGCCCAGCTGGGGGAGGCCACCGGAGAGCACCAGGCCCTGCTGGGCCACCTGCTGTTGGTGGCCGCCAAGGTGGCTCGGCTGGAGGGGCTCGAGAGTTGGCGCACCGTGATCAACAGCGGTGCCGAGGCCGGCCAGACCGTGTTCCACCTGCACCTGCACGTGATCGGCGGCCGCCCGCTGGCCTGGCCGCCGGGCTGATGGCCGGGAGCACACCGCGGCCCCGGCCGGGTCGGGCCGGCGGTGAGAATGGCGCGATCTGCCCACGCCTATGACCCCCCTGAAGGCCCTTCGCGAGCAGTTGGGCAAGCTGCAGCGCCTGGCCCAGCCCTACTTCCTGCCCCTCGACGAAGACGGCGGCGGCGGCGGCCAGTTCCTGATCCTGGTGGTGGCCCTGCTGGCGGTGGTTGTGGGCTTCACCCTGCTGCTGCTCACCGGCGTGGTGGCGGCGGCCGGGGCCTGGATCCCCGAGCTGCGCGACCGCTTCCTGCCAGGGGTTCCCGAGCAGGTGGCCGTGGTCTGGAAAGGGCCGATCGGCCTCGTGATCATGGTGCTGTTCGCCGCTGGCCTGGGCGCCTTCATCAGCCTGCGGGCCAAGCTGCGCCAGGGGCGCTGGCTGCCCTGGCTGCTGCTCGGCATCATCGTCCTGCTGATCCTTGTCATCAACGGCATCAATGTCGGCATCAGCTTCATCGTCCGGAACCTCGAGAACGCCCTGGTGGCGTACAAGGCGGAGTCGTTCTGGAAGATCCTCGCGATCTACGCCTTCTGCCTGGTGCTGGCCCTGCCGATCCGCGCCATCCAGAGCTACCTGATTCCCAAGCTGGGTCTGCTGTGGCGG
This sequence comes from Synechococcus sp. BA-120 BA3, assembly GCF_034931285.1. NCBI lineage: Bacteria > Bacillati > Cyanobacteriota > Cyanophyceae > Synechococcales > Synechococcaceae > Synechococcus > Synechococcus sp. BA-120 BA3. The sequence goes on along the minus strand of NZ_JAYGHZ010000395.1, from coordinate 1,930 downwards.
GAGTGGCTCAGTGGCCGCATGCTGGGCCGCTACCTCACCAACCGGGCCTATTACGTTCTCAACCCCAACGAAGAAAGCGTTGAAGGGATCGACAACCCGGACCAGCGGATCTCCCAGGACGCGGCCAGCTTCACCGCCACCAGCTTGAGCGTGACGGTGGAGATCATCTCCGTCCTGCTCACCTTCTTCAGCTTCATCTTCGTTCTCTTGAGCATCAGCCAGACCCTGGCCCTGTGGCTGCTGGCCTATTCGGTGGGCGGCACCGCCCTGATCGTGTTCGCCAGCCGCAAGCTGGTGAACCTCAACTACCAGCAGCTGAAGCTGGAGGCCGATTTCCGTTATGGCCTGGTCCACATCCGCGACAACGCCGAATCGATTGCGTTCTATCGCGGCGAGCGCCAGGAGCAGAAGGAGGGCGAACGACGCTTGGAAGGGGCGATCGTTAACTACAATCGCCTGATCATCTGGGAGGCGCTGATCAGCGTCATCCAGCGCTCCTACGACTATTTCTCTCGCTTTCTGCCCTATTTTGCGATAGCTCCGATCTACTTCGCCAAGGACGTCGACTTCGGCGTCTTCAGTCAGGCCAGCATCGCCTTCTACCAGGTGCTGTCCTCGGTCAGCTACATCGTCAACAACATCGACCGGCTGGCGGCCTTCTCCGCCTCCATCAGCCGCCTGGAGGGCTTCCAGGGCAAGGTGGAATCGATCAGCGCCGAGATGGCCGAATTCGTGGCCGCCGAGCAGGCCTCCGCCGGTGGCGCCATGGGGGCCGGGGCCGGCGCCGTGCGCCCCGAATCGATCCTGGTGAGCCATGTTGATCTGGTGCCGCCCCGCACCAACCGCCTGCTGGTGCAGGACCTCAGCCTGGAGGTGACCGCCAACCAGCGACTGCTCGTGGTGGGTCCGTCGGGCTGCGGCAAGACCTCCTTCCTGCGGCTGGTGAGCGGACTCTGGCCGCCGGCCGCCGGCAACGTGCAGCGGCCGCCTTTGGGGGAGCTGATGTTCATCCCCCAGAAGCCCTACATGCTGCTGGGCAGCCTGCGGGAGCAGCTCTGCTACCCCCAGCCCACCGACCGCTTCAGCGATGATCAGCTCCGCCATGTGCTTGAGGAGGTGCGCCTGCCCGAGCTGGTGCAGCGCTATCCCGACCTCGATATCAAGCAGGACTGGCCCCGGCTGCTCTCCCTCGGCGAGCAGCAGCGCCTGGCCTTCGCCCGCCTGCTGCTCAACTCGCCCCGGTTCGTGGTGCTCGATGAGGCCACCAGCGCCCTCGACGTGACCACGGAGAAGGCCCTCTACGAACTGCTGGTGCAGCGGGAGATGGCCTTCGTGAGCGTCGGCCACCGGCCCACCCTCACCACCTACCACGACACGGTGCTCGAGCTCGATGGCTCGGCCGGCTGGCGCCTGCTTCCGGCGGCCGGCTATACCTTTGGCCGCGAGGACTGATCCGATGAGCGACCCTTCCGCCAACCCATCAGCCGACGCATCCCCGGCCGCCGCCATTCCGCCCGCCACCAGCGCCACCACCTCCGAGGTGCCGGCCTTCGGCTGGAGCGGCTACGCCGAGCGGGTCAACGGCCGCTTCGCCATGCTCGGCTTCGTCGCCGTGCTGCTGGTCGAGGCCCTCAGCCACGACACCTTCCTGCACTGGGCGGGCCTGGTGCCCTGATCAGGGCACCGCGATCAGATCCACCTGCCACTGGCCCTGGCGGCTCACCTCCACCGCCAGCTCCCGGCCGTCGGCCCGCAGCGACACCCGCCGGGGCACGCCGGGGGGCCGCAGCGGCACCGGCTGCAGGGCCATCAGGTTGCGGCGGTAGAGCACCAGCTCGGTGCGCCCCTCCAGCTGGCGCACCAGGGCCAGCCGCTCACCGCGACCATCCACCGCCACGCTCAGGGGCTGGGCGTCGGGGCGCTCCAGACC
>NZ_JAYGHZ010000394.1:0-3416 GCF_034931285.1 Synechococcus sp. BA-120 BA3 | reverse complement strand
CGGCTCGCCCGGCCCGAAAAGCTCAGGCTCGGTCGGGTTCCCTGCGGCGCCTTGGGGCGGCCACAACGGCTTCCACGCCCCCGGCGCCGGGCCCGCCGCCTGCTGGGCCGATCGGCTGGCGGTGGCCTGGCTGGCTCGCCTCAGCCGGGGGGAAGGGGACGGCTGAACGGGGTGCGCCGCACGATCCACTCCTCGATCGGCACCCCGCCGACCACGTGCTCATGCACGATCCGCTCGATCCGTTCGGGGGTGACGCCCCCGTAGGTGATCCCCTCCGGCCAGAGGAGCAGCACCGGGCCCTCGCAGCAGACGCGCAGGCAATCGGCCTTGGTGCGCAGCACCACCCCCTGGGGGCGGCCGGGATCCTCCAGCCCCAGGTCCCGCACCAGCTGCTTGAGCCGGTTCCAGCTGGCCGCACCGACGGCCGGATCGCCGCAGAGCGCCTTGGTGGGGGTGGCGCAGAGCAGCAGGTGGTGCTCGACCCCGTTCATGCCGGCAGGGCCGGCGCCGGATGGCTGCGCAGTGCGGCGGCGGCCTCGCGGGTGGCCTGGCGGGCCCAGCCGTCCACCGCCAGCACGTCCTCGAGGCAGGGGGTGCCGTGGTGATCGGCGCGGTGACGGTCGCAGACCCGTTCGATCAGCTCTGGGATGGCCAGGAACGGGATCGCCTCCTCCAGGAACAGGGCCACCGCCTGCTCGTTGGCGGCGTTGAGCACGGCGGGCATGGTGCCGCCGGCCCGGCCGGCGGCGTAGGCCAGGGCCATGCAGGGGTATTTCTGGCGGTCGGGGGCGCGGAAGGTGAGCTGGCCGACAGCTGTGAGATCGAGGCGGCGCCAGGGGGTCTCCAGCCGCTCCGGCCAGCTGAGGCAGTAGAGCAGGGGCAGCTTCATGTCGGGCCAGCCCAGCTGGGCCAGCACCGACGAATCGGCCAGCTCCACCATCGAGTGGATGATGCTCTGGGGGTGGATGACGATCTCGATGTGGTCGTAGTCGAGGCCGAACAGGTAGTGGGCCTCGATCACCTCCAGCCCCTTGTTCATCAGGGTGGCCGAATCCACCGTGATCTTGCGCCCCATGCTCCAGTTGGGGTGGCTGGTGGCATCGGCCACGGTGGCCTTGGCCAGATCGGCGGCGGGCCAGTCGCGGAAGGCGCCGCCGGAGGCGGTGAGCTGGATCCGCCGCAGCCCCGGGGTGGGTACGCCGGTGGAGAGGCGGGCGGTGTCCGCCCAGGGGGTGCCCTGCAGGCACTGGAACAGGGCCGAGTGCTCCGAATCGGCGGGCAGCAGCCGGCTGCCGCTGCGCTGCAGTTCCGGCAGCACCACCGGGCCGGCGGCGATCAGGGTTTCCTTGTTGGCCAGCGCCAGGTCCTTGCCGGCGCGGATCGCCGCCAGGGTGGGCAGCAGGCCGGCGCAGCCGACGATGCCGGTGACCACCAGGTCGGCGCTGGCCCAGGCGGCCGCAGCACAGAGGCCGTCGGAGCCCCCCAGCAGCTCGGGGAGACGGGCGGGACGGCGGGACGGTTCGAGGTCGTCGAGCCGGGTCGCCAGCTCGCCCAGCCGGCCGGCATCGGCCAGGGCCACCACCTCCGGGGCATGGCGCAGGATCTGCTCCACCAGCAGATCCAGGTTGTTGCCGGCGGTGAGGGCCACGACCTTGAAGCGGTCGGGGAATTCCTCGACGATCTCCAGGGTCTGGGTGCCGATCGACCCGGTGGAGCCCAGAACGCTGATGGCCTTCACGGCGGGTCCCCCGTAGGGTTCGTGGCGCTTCAGTGTCCCATCTCCGCCTGCGCCATGGCCGACGATCTTCCCGATTCAGCTGCGCCCGGGACACCGGTGGAGACAGCCACGCGGCGGTTTTCGCTTCCCTACGTGGTGGCCTGTGGCCTGGCCATGGGCACGGCCGATGTGGTCCCCGGGGTTTCGGGGGGCAGCATGGCCTTCATCATGGGCATCTACGGCGAGCTGCTGGAGGCCATCGCCGGTTTCGATCTGGAGTTGCTGGCCCTGCTGCGCCGCGGCGAATGGCGGGCGGCGGCGGCCAGGATCCACCTGGGCTTCCTGGTGCCCCTGGTGGTGGGACTGGGGGTGTCGGTGCTGGTGATGGTGCGGCCGATCACCTGGCTCTATGCCGAGCATCCGGTGTTTCTGTTCGCCTTCTTCTTCGGCCTGATCCTCGGCGCCATCCTGCTGATCGCCCGCCATGCCCACTGGGGCTGGCAGGGGCTGGTGGCGATGGCCCTGGGTGTGCTTCTGGCGCTGCTGCTGGTGACCCAGGTGCCGGTGACCATGCCCCACGACCCGTTCACCCTCTTCTGGAGCGGCGCGGTGGCGATCATGGCGATGATCCTGCCGGGCATCTCCGGCTCCTTCCTGCTGCTGGTGCTGGGCCAGTACCAGTTCGTGATGGAAGGCGTGAAGGCGCTTGACCTGCCGGTGCTGGTGCCGTTCGCCGCCGGCTGTGCCATCGGACTGATCAGCTTTGTGCGGCTGCTGCGCTGGCTGCTGCACCGCTTCCACGGCCAGGTGGTGGCCCTGCTGGTGGGCTTCATGGCCGGATCCCTCTGGAAGATCTGGCCGTTCCGCACGGTGCTCGAAACCACCCGCAACGCCAGGGGCAAGCTGATCGTGCTGCGGGATGCCCTGGCGCCGCCCCCCGATGCCGGCAGCCTGGTGGTGGCGGTGGTGCTGGCTGCGGTGGGCATCGCCCTGGTCGTGGCCATCGAGCAGTTGCAGCATCGGGTCGGCATCGAGGAGATGGGGGGCTGAGGCGCCTCTCCCCCTCACCGCTGGCTTAACTGGGGCCACACCGATCCCTTCCCATGTCGTGGCTGCAGCGCTGGAACTTCATCGAGCGGGCCCGGATCGAACGCCAGTTGTGGGAGGCCTTCGAGCGCCGTGAGGACCTGGAGGCGCTGTTGGAGGACTGCCGCCGGGCGGTGGCGGCGGGCGAGCGGGAGCGGGCCTTCCAGCTGGAGGTCTGGCAGACCACCCTGCAGCGGATCCGCAAGATCGAGACGATGATGCAAGGCAGGACGGCGGCAGACAAGCGGCCTGAGTGAGGGCCCGGCGGCACTCAGTCGGGTGGTGCGCTGGGGGACGTGTTGCGGATCCCGGTGCTCCGCCAGGCCTGCTGGATCAGGGGCCAGACCGCATCGGGCGGCAGGCCATCCATGCAGGCGTGGCGCTCCAGCGGGCAGGCGGGGTTCTCGAAGCGCACCTGGAGGCAGCCGCCGCAGCGCTCCCGGCTGCGGCTGACCCAGACGTGCTCCGCCCGGGGGGCCCAGAGATCCCGGGGGCTGGCACCGATGCCGTCGGCGTCGGTGCCGAACAGGGCCACCGTGGGGCAGCCGGCGGCGGCGGCCAGGTGCAGTGGGCCGGAATCGACGGCGATGCAGAGCCGGCTGCGGGCCAGGGC
>NZ_JAYGHZ010000393.1:0-3463 GCF_034931285.1 Synechococcus sp. BA-120 BA3 | reverse complement strand
CCCCCCACCCCCGGCGGCGCCGCCCCCTCTGCGGCCGACCCCGGCAACGCCGGCAGTTTCCGTCTCGGCACGGTGCGGATCCTGCGGGTGCCGGTGATCACCGTGGCCTCACCGGCAGTGGGCTCCGGCGGCGACACCGGGCCGGATGCCGCCGAACGGGCCCGGGTGATCGAGGGCAACCTGAGCCAGCTCTACGAACCCCGCAATCCCTGCACGCCCGGGGAACGGCTCGGTGAGGTGCTGCTCGATCGCTCCAGCTTCGAGCCGACGAAGGCCGCCTGTGACCCCAACCACCTGGGCCTGCAGGGTGCACCGGATGACCTGCGTGTGGTGCTGCTGAAGCAGCCGGACGGCGGACGGCGACTGGCGGCCCTCGTGCCCGGCCGGGCCAGCCCCTTCCCCCTGCTGACGGTGACCGAGCAGGACGCCCAGTTCAACGGCCTGCCGGCCGATGAGCTGGCCGAGCAGTGGCGCAGCCTGCTGGAACGCCGCCTGCGCCGAGCCCGTCGGGTGTTCGGCGAGGAGCAGATCAACGGGCGCCTGCGAACGGCGCTGGTTTCGGCGGTGCTCCTGGCCCTGCTGATGGCCCTGGTGGTGGGGCTGTGGCACCTGTGCCAGCGGCTGCTGCCCCGCCTGCAGCGCCGCTGTGCGCAGCGATCCGGACGCCTGGATCCCCTGCTGCTCCAGCTCACCCAGGCGTCCAGCCGGCTGCTGGCGGGGCTGGTGCTGCTGCTGGGGGTGGCGATGGGGGCGGTGCTGCTGCTGGCCTGGCCCGGTCAGATCGCGGCGGCGATCGACGTGCTGCTGCAGCCCCTGGTGGTGCTGATGAAAGCGGTGGTGCTGCTGGCCGTGGCGGCGGTGCTGCGGGGGCTGGTGGGGCTGCTGCTGACCCAGTGGGCCAGCCATCCGGCGGTGCAGCGCGATCACCGCGCCCGCCGCCGGCAGCGGTACCTCAGCCTGCTGCGGGTGCTGCGCCGGCTGGTGAACCTGGCCTGTCTGCTGCTGTTCGCCCTCTGGACCGTGCTCGGCATCCCCGTGCTGCGGGATCTCTCCAGCAATGCCGTGCTGGCCAGCGGTGCCGTGCTCGGCGCCCTGGCGCTGGTGTTCCAGGGGTTGTTGCGGGACTTCGTCGCCGGCCTGGTGCTGCTGCTCGACGACCGCTATGCCATCGGCGACTGGGTGGAGATCGGCGGGCGTTCGGGGGAGGTGGTGGACGTGGGGGTGCTGAGCACCGAGCTGCGCGCCGCCGACCAGCGGGTGGTGGTGGTGCCCAACAGCCACTGCGAGCAGGTGGTGAACCACACCAAGCTGCGCTCGGGGGCAGAAGTGACGCTGCTGCTGCCGCGCAGCCTCACCGACCTGCCGGGCGCCCTGGGGCTGATCGCCGAGGAGCTGGCCGCCTTCGGCCGCGATCCGCGCTGGGCCGCGGTGCTGCTGGAGCCCCCGCGCCTGCTGGGCATCGAGGCGATGACGGAGAGCGACCTCCAGGTGAAGGCGTTGCTAATCACCCAGGCCGGCCAGCACGGCGAAGCCCGGCGGGCCCTGCTCGGGCAACTGGTAGAGCGGCTGCAGGGCTGGCCGCACCGGCCGGAAAAGTCTTCAGGATCTGGTTTCTAGGCTGGAGGCGCCTCTCATCCCCACGGGCCCCTGCCGATGGACCCCCACGCCCCCCGCCCTGACCAGGCGTTCCGCATCGGTCGCCGGGAGCTGCTGCTCGGGACGGCAGCCGCCGGCTTCGCCCTGGCGGTGCGGCCGGTGGCCGCCTCCACCGTCACCACCTCCGCCGAAGGGCTCGAAGCCGGCTGGGTGTCGGTGCCGGGGGCGGATGGTGCCATCAGGGCCTACCGGGCCCGCCCCGCCAAGGGCTCGGGCTTCCCGGTGGTGCTGGTGGTGCAGGAAATCTTCGGCCTGCATGCCTACATCCAGGACGTCTGCCGCCGCCTGGCCGGACTGGGGTATCTGGCCATCGCCCCGAGCCTGTTCGATCGCCAGGGCGATGTGACCGTGCTGCCCGACATCCCCTCGATCCTGCCGCTGGTGGCGACGGTGCCCGACGCCCAGGTGATGGCCGACCTGGATGCCACCGCCGCCTGGGCAGCCTCCAGCGGCGGCGGCGACGGCTCACGCCTCGGCATCACCGGCTTCTGCTGGGGCGGGCGGATCACCTGGCTCTATGCCGCCCACAACCCGAAGCTGAAGGCCGGGGTGGCCTGGTACGGGCGGCTGGTGGGCACGGCCAACGATCTCCAGCCCCTTTATCCGATCGATGTGATTCCCCGGCTCAAGGCTCCGGTGCTGGGCCTGTATGCCGGCGAGGACGACGGCATCCCGATGGCGTCGGTGGAGCGGATGCAGGCGGCCCTGAAGGCGGCCGGCAGCCCCAGCCGCATCAAGGTGTTCCCGGGCGTCCCCCACGGCTTCCACGCCGACTACCGCCCCACCTACCGCGCCGCCGCCGCGGCCGCGGGGTGGACGCAGATGCGGGCCTGGTTCCGCGCCAACGGCGTGGTCTAGGGCCGGGCCTTCAGGCCCGGTTGAGGTGCTCTTCGGCGGCGGCGGCCAGGGACTCACTCCAGTGGTCGACCTGGCTCTGCTCGGCCGCCTCCACCATCACCCGCAACAGGGGCTCGGTGCCACTGGCCCGCACCAGCACCCGGCCGTGGCCGGCCATGGCCGCCTCCGCCTCGGCCACCGCCTGCCGCAGCGGTTCGCACTCCTGCCACTGCTGGCGCCGCTGGCGGTCGGGCACGGTGACGTTCACCAGCCGCTGGGGGTAGGGCTGGAAACTGCCGTCCATCCATTCGTCCAGCTTCAGACCGGCGCCATGGATCAGGGTGGCCACCTGCAGGGCGCTGAGCAGGCCGTCACCGCTCATGCCATGGCGCGCCGAGAGGATGTGCCCCGACTGCTCGCCCCCCAGGCCGGCCCCCAGGGCCTCCATGGCGGCGTGCACATGCTGATCGCCCACATCGGTGCGCTCCAGCACCCCGCCGCTGGCCTGCCAGGCCCGCTCGAAGCCCAGGTTCGACATCACCGTCGCCACCAGGCGGTCGTCGGGCAGCTGCCCCTCGCGGCGCAGGGCCGAACCCCACAGATAGAGGGTGTGGTCGCCGTCCACCACCCGGCCGCGGCCATCCACCGCCAGCATCCGGTCGGCGTCGCCGTCGAAGGCGAAGCCCATGTCGGCGCCGCTCTCCAGCACCGCTCGCCTCAGGGGCTCCAGGTGGGTGCTGCCGCAGCCCTGGTTGATGCGCGCGCCATCCGGCTCACCGTGCAGCACCAGCACCTCGGCACCGAGGGAGCGGAACAGCTCCTCACCGCAGGCGGTGGCCGAACCCCAGCAGAGGTCGAGCACGACGCGGCAGCCGTCGAGGCGCTGGCCGCCGGCGCTGGTCCGCAGGGATTCGGTGTAGGCGGCCAGCAGGTCGGGCCGCAGCACCTGGCGGCCGCTGCCCTGCAGCGG
>NZ_JAYGHZ010000392.1:0-3405 GCF_034931285.1 Synechococcus sp. BA-120 BA3 | reverse complement strand
GGCCAGCGGCCACGCCTCCCCGCCAGCCTCCAGCTCCCCCTCCAGGGCGGGCAGCCCCGCCGTCGCCGACCCCATGGCTGCCAACTGGAGCGCGGCCCCCGCCATCAGCCGGCCACCGGCGAAGCGGCCCTGTCCATCCACCCGGGTGAGGCTCAGCACCGTGCCCGCATCGGCCACCAGCACCGGCCCCCCGCACAGCCGGGCCGCCCACCAGCCCGCCAGGGCCCGGTCGATGCCGAGCCAGGGGGGTGATCCGGACAGGGGCACGTCCTCCAGCTGCAGCCGCGACGCGGCAGGCAGGGCGGCCTCCAGGGGAACCGCACCCACCGCCGCCCAGGCCAGGGGCGGCTCCACGGCCGAGGTCGGCGGGGGCAGGTGCAGGAACCGAAGATCCTCCGCAGAAGAGCCGCCGCTCCCGCTCTCCCCGCCGGCCAGGGCCCAGTGCCAGCGGCTGTTGCCGATCAGCAGCCAGCGGGGCCGGCGCCCCGGCACCTCAGATGCCCTCGCCCATCAGGCCGGGGAGGTGAATGCCGCACTCCTGCTGCAGCCCGCCGAAGCGGGTGGCCCGGCCGTTCGTGGTGCCGTCGTCGGGGGCGCTGGTGTGCCAGTCGCCGACGGTGGAATAGCCCTGCTCGAACAGCGGGTGCTGGGGCAGGTCGTGCTCCTGCATGTAGTAATAGACGTCGCGACGGCTCCAGGCGAGCAGGGGCCGCAGCGACCAGCGCTGCCGCACCGGATCGAGGCAGTGCATGGCCCCGCGGTGGTCGGTCTGGCCGGCCCGCACCCCGCTGGCCCAGCAGTGCACCTGCAGTCGCTCCAGCCCCCGGTCGAGGGGTTCGACCTTGCGGATGCGGTTATAGGTGCGCATGTCTTCGGGGGCCCCCGTCTCCCAGAGCCGGCCGTGCAGGGCCTCCATCCGGGCCGGGCTGAGGTCGGCCTGCAGCACGTGCAGATCGAGCTTGAGGCGGTCGCAGAGCTGGTCGGCGTAGCGGTAGGTCTCGGGCGGCAGGTAGCCGGTGTCGACCCAGAGCACGGGGATCGCGGGCCAGGCCCCGGAGCCGTCGAGGGCGCTGACCATGTGCAGCATCACGGCCGATTGGATGCCGAAGCTGGTGGTGACGGCGAAGTGGCCGGCGAACGTCTCCTGGGCCCAGCGCATCCGCCCGATCGCATCAAGGGGATCGAGGCCGGCCCGGGCGGCGTCCAGGTCGAGGGCGGAGCCATGCCGATCGCCGGGCAAGGCCTGGAGAGCCGCCTTCATGTCCGTCTCATCGCCCGCGGGGCCGGTGGACGACGGGATGGACGACGTAGTGGAGGGCGTGGTGGACGACGTGACAGGGAAGGACACCATCGACCCATCATCGCCCTTCGGTGATCCGGTCGCTGTGGTTAGGGTGACGCCATGCAAGGGCATCCGAATCCGGCCCGGAATCCGGCCCAGAACATTGTGATCGTCGGGGGTGGCTTCGGCGGCCTGTACACCGCCCTGGCCCTGGCCCAGCGGAAGCACCACCCCCCCGTCCTGCTCATCGAGCCGAACGATCGCTTCCTGTTCCTGCCCCTCCTCTACGAACTCCTGAGCGGTGAACTGCGCGGCTGGGAAATCGCCCCCCGCTACGACGGCCTGCTGGCCGGTCGCGGCCTGGCCTGGCTTCAGGACCGGGTGGAGCGGATCGACACCGACGGCCATCGGCTCCACACCGCCGCTGGCCGCACGATTCCCTACGGGCGCCTCGTCCTGGCGACGGGCGCCGAGAGCAACACCTTCGCGGTGCCCGGGGCCGATCGCCACAGCCTGGGCTTCCGCAGCCTGGCCGATGTGGAGCGGCTCCAGCGCCTGCTGGCCCACCTCAGGCAGCAGCGCAGGCCCCTGCAGCGCATCGCCGTGGTGGGGGCCGGCCCCACCGGCGTGGAGCTGGCCTGCAAGCTGGCCGACATGGCCGAGGGCAGCGCCGTGATCGAACTGATCGAGCAGGGGCCCCAGCTGCTGCCCCAGGCCAGGGCCTTCAACCGGGAACAGGCCGCCCTGGCCCTGCAGCGCCGTGATGTGCGGCTGCGCACCCGCACCCAGGTGGAGGCGGTCGAGGCTGAGGCGATCACGCTCCGGTGCCATCCGGAAGGGGACAGCCCCGCCCACGCCGAAACCCTGGCCGTGCATGCGGTCGTCTGGACGGCCGGCCTGAGCTTCCGTGCCCCCCGGATCGACCCCGCCCCCGCCTGCGACAGCCGCGGCCGCCTGCTCTGCGGGCCCGACCTGCGTCTGCGGGACCACGCGGACCTCTTCGTGGCCGGTGATCTGGCCGCCCCGGTCGACCCGGAGGGCACAGCCACTCCTGCCACAGCCCAGGTGGCCTTCCAGCAGGCCCCGGTGCTGGCCGCCAACCTGATCCGCTCCCTGGCCGGCGAACCGCTGGAGCCTTTCCACTGGAAGGACCTGGGCGAGATGATGAGCCTCGGCGTCGGCGAAGCCAGCCTCACCGCCTCCGGCGTCACCCTGGCCGGCCCGGCCGCCTACCAACTGCGTCGCCTGGCCTATCTCACCCGCCTGCCGGGCCGGCCCCATCAGCTGCGGGTGGCCGCCGGCTGGCTGGCCGACTGGAAACCATGACGGCGGCGAGCGACTGGCCCCGGCCCCGAGGTCTGCTGCTCGATGCCATGGGCACCCTGATCGGCCTGCGCACCTCGGTCGGGACCACCTACGCCGCCCTGGCCGCCGAGCACGGCATCGACGTCGCCCCAACAGCCATTGATCGGGCCTTCCCGGACGTGCTGCGGCAGGCCCCTCCCCTGGCCTTCCCCGGCCTTGAGGGCGACCGCCTGCTGGAGGCCGAGCGGCGCTGGTGGGGGGAGCGCATCGACGCCGTGCTGGCGGCGGCAGGGGCAGGGGGTGCCGAGGCGCCGGCCCCCACGGCCCTGCACCACGCCCTGTTCGATCGCTTCGCCGACCCCAGCCTGTGGCGCATCTACCCCGATGTGCCGGCAGCCCTGCGCCGTTGGCACGGGGCGGGGCTGCGCCTGGCCGTGGTCAGCAACTTCGACCGTCGGCTGCTGCCGCTGCTGGAGGGCCTGGGCCTGGCCGATCTGTTCGAGACGGTGGTGGTCTCCAGCAGCGCCGGGGCCGCCAAGCCGTCGCCCCAGCCCTTCCGGATCGCGCTGGAGACCCTCGGACTGGGCGCCGCCCAGGTCTGGCATGTGGGCGACAGCCCGGAGGATGGGGCCGGCGCCCGGGCCGCCGGCGTGCGCTGCCTGCTGGTGCGGCGTCCTTGAGGCAGGGGGTGCTGGCCGGCAGGACGGCGGGCCTGCGGCCCGCTGAGCGACGGCGGCTGGAACAGATCTGTCACCGGCGCCACCCCGGCGATGCCATCGCCGACCTGCTCACCCTGCAGCGCCTGGCGGCCGAGGGCC
>NZ_JAYGHZ010000391.1:0-3526 GCF_034931285.1 Synechococcus sp. BA-120 BA3 | reverse complement strand
GGCCGGAGCCGAGCCCGCACCGGCGCCGCTCCCCGCCAACCCCGCCGCCACGACAGAGCCGGTCCTGGGTCTGGAGGCCGCCCCGGCGGGCGACGCGATGCCCCTGGAGCTGGAGCTGACCGCCAACCAGCAGGGCTACGACGGCCAGCTGCAGCGTTTCGTGGCCACCGGCAGCGTCATGGCCCGCCTGGCCGGGGGCCGGCTGCTGGCCGACCGGCTGGAGTTCGAGGCCACCACCCGCACCATCTATGCGGTGGGCAACGTGCGCTTTCAACGCGGCCAGCAGTATCTGCAGGGCAGCCGTCTCCGTTACGCCCTGCTGGAGGGGGTGGGGGAGATCGACGATGTCTACGGCGTCATCGATCTCGACACCACCAAGGAGGACTTCAACCTCGAGACCGAGGCCTCCCAGCCCCTGCCGCCGCCGGAGCCGATCAGCTGCACCCCCACCTATCCGGCCGTGCCCCAGTGGCACCCCTACCCCTGGGCCGTCACCACCTGGGCCGGCCAGATGTATGCCGGTGAATTCGGCGACACCTTCACCTTCAGCGGTCGCTTCCGCCCCGAATACCTGGGCGGCATCGGCCTGCAGCGCCGCCTCCTCCAGGCCGGGCCCCTCTCGCTGGAATTCGATGCCAACCTGCTGGGGCACCGGGCCAGTGCCCAACCGGGCGGCGGCTTCAACCAGGCCATCCCCTTCTCCGATACCCCCGCCCAGAGCTTCGGTGAAGTCACCGGCGGCCTCGGTCTGCGGCTGTGGCTGCGGCCCTGGCTCAACGTCTACTTCGTGGAGGGCCTGAGCGTCCTCACCGCCAAGAGCAACTACGAGCAGACCTTCCGCCCGAACTCGGCGCGCCTGCTCAACTACCTGGCCTTCGAGGTGGAGGCGCTGGTCACCCCCCGCTGGTCGGCCGTCGGCCGCATCCACCACCGCTCCGGGGCCTACGGCACCTTCAGCGGCGTCAGCGAAGGCAGCAACGCCTACCTGCTGGGCCTGCGCTACCGCTTCGGTACCGACAAGCTCGCCAGTGAGCCGATGCCGGTGCCTCCCGCCCAGGGATGCCCGGAGGCTCCGCCCCTGGCCAGCGAGCAGCCCGATGGGCTGGCCCAGCAGCTCGAGCAGGTGACGATGGGCCCAGGCTGGACCGGCACCAGCGGCCAGCCGGCTCCGGCGCCCCCCGCCAAGCCCCCCGAGGACAAGGGCGGGGTGTGGCGCAACGCCCGGCATCAGGAGCGGTTGCGGCGGGAGGCCATCGCCCGCATTCCCCAGCGGGTCGAGAACGTGACCTTCGAGCGCAGCCTCAAGGCCGAGCGGCGCTTCGGCTTCCCGCGCGAGTTCACCACACCGGAGGTGGCCAACGACTTCGGCACCACCCGGCCCGAGCAGCTCAAGGACCAGACCACCGAAGGCAACCAGGAGCTGATCAAGGGCACCGTGAGCCGCTGGCGCATCCAGGCCCGGCGCCTCAAGATCACCCCCAACACCCTCTCCGGCGACCGGGTGGGCTTCACCAACGATCCGTTCACCCCGGCCCAGTCGTGGATGGATTCGGAGAAGGTCGTCATCACCCTGCTGCCTAACGGCGACACCCTGGTGAAGGCCCGGCGCAACACGCTGCGGCTGGAGGATCGCCTGCCGATCCGGGTGGTGCGCCAGCGCCGCATCCAGAAGGACGACGAGGTGAGCAATCCCCTGGTGATCGGCAACGACCGGGAGGACCGGGACGGCTTCTTCCTCGGTTACAACATCCCGATCAAGATCGGCGAGAAGGGGCTCCTCAACCTCCAGCCCCAGGTGATGGTGCAGCGCCTCTACACCGGCAACACCGACGCCTACCCCCTGCCCGGCTCGCGGCCCGGCTCCACCAACATCGTTGAGCAGCCGGCCAAGGGCGGCGACTACTTCGGCCTGGATGCCCGTCTCACCGGGCCCCTGCTGGGCTTCAACGCCGATGCCCGCCTCTCCCTTTCCACCTTCGATCCCGACAACATCGCCAACGGCACCCGCAGCTTCGGCGACCTGGCCCGGCTGGTGAAGCTGCCTGTGATCGGCTTCAGCACCTTCCGCATCTTCGGCGCCTACCGCTTCCGCACCTGGAACGGCTCCCTGGGGGAGCAGGACGTCTACTCCGCCTACGGCGTCTCGCTGGAGCAGCAGGGAAGCCTGCCCAGCTGGGGGAAACTGGCCCGCAGCTACTACTGGCGCATGGGGGTGGGCAACTTCCAGGCCAACCCGACCACCGGGACCGATCTGCTGGAGGTGTGGCGGGCCAACGCCATCGGCTCCTTCAACTTCTCCTACCCGATCTGGACCGCCAAGCCCACCACCAGCCCGCCGGTGGTCTCCCTGGCCAATACACCGGTGCCCATCGTTCCAGGGCTGCGCTTCAACGCCAACCTGCTCGGTGTGGCCGCCTACTTCAGCGACGGCACCAACCAGAACACGATCGGGCTGTCCGGGGGACCCACCCTCACCCTGGGCCGCTTCGAGAAGCCGTTCTTCGACTACACCCAGCTGACCCTCACCGGCGGCATCACCCTGCGGCAGGGCCAGAGCCCACTGAACTTCGACCGCGCCGTCGACCTGGGCACGGTCGGCATCGGCCTTTCCCAGCAGATTGTGGGCCCGCTGGTCTTCAGCGGCGGCATCGGCATCAACGTCGATCCCAACTCCGGCTTCTACGGCGATGTCACCGGCTCCTACCTGGAACTGCGCTGGCAGCGGCGCTCCTACGAGATCGGCGTGTACTACAGCCCCTATGACGGGCTGGGCGGCATCCGCGTGCGGCTCAACGACTTCAACTTCAAGGGACCAGGGACACCCTTCATCCCCTATCACCCCACCCAGGGGGCCCTGCAGCGCCCCTTCTAGGCGGGTTCTAGGCGGTGGCGGCGAAGCCGGTCAGATAGGGGAGCCGGCCGGCGGTGGCGCGCAGTTCGGCGTCATGGGCCACGAGCTGGGCGGTGCCGTTCCACTCCCCGCTCACCAGCATCCTGCGCGGACCGGCCGCCAGCTCCAGCGGCCAGCCGAAACGCTCGCCATCGGCCTCCAGCATCACCTGGGGCGGCTCGAGATCGAGCTGCAGCCGGGCACCGGGATGGGCGGCGATGGCGGCCTGGAGGGCCAGCACCGTGTCGTGGTCGGCACTGAGGCAGGGGATCCCCAGGGCCAGGCAGTTGCCGAAGAAGATCTCGGCGAAGCTCTCGCCGATCACCGCCCGGATGCCCCAGCGCATCAGCGCCTGGGGGGCGTGCTCGCGGCTGGAGCCGCAGCCGAAGTTGCGGTTGACCACGAGAATCGCGGCACCCTGGTTGTCGGCGCGATCGAAGGGATGGTCGCCGGCCCGCTCGCGGCGGTCATCGGCGAAGACACCCTCCGCCAGCCCGTCGAAGGTGACGCACTTGAGATAACGGGCCGGGATGATCCGGTCGGTGTCGATGTCG
Organism: Synechococcus sp. BA-120 BA3; assembly: GCF_034931285.1. NCBI lineage: Bacteria > Bacillati > Cyanobacteriota > Cyanophyceae > Synechococcales > Synechococcaceae > Synechococcus > Synechococcus sp. BA-120 BA3. The sequence goes on along the minus strand of NZ_JAYGHZ010000391.1, from coordinate 82 downwards.
TCGCCGGGCACGACGACGGCGCGGCCCTGGCAGTGCTGGATCGGTCCGGCCGGGAAGGGGGTGGCGCTCATGCGGGGGTGGG
>NZ_JAYGHZ010000390.1:0-3577 GCF_034931285.1 Synechococcus sp. BA-120 BA3 | reverse complement strand
ATGCGTTGAACAGTTCGGACTTGGCGTCGCTACGGTCATGTCAGAGAACAAAGCGCCAGTTTCCGCGAGTCCCGCCGATCCGTTTCCATTGCTGGATCGAGTCGGTTATGCCTCCCTTGTCGGCGGTGAGGAATTCGCGCTGCTGCTCCCCGGCGTGGATGTGAAGGGGGCGGTCCCCCTGCTGGAGCGGTTGCGGGCGGCCGCTGCAACGGTTCCCCACCCCGGGGCGCCGTCGCAGAGGGTCACCCTTTCGGGGGGCCTGGCCGAGGTGCAGGGCACGGGCCTGGCGGCGCTGGAGAGCGGCCTGCGCAGCGCCGACGGCGCCCTTTACGCCGCCAAGGCCGCCGGGCGCAACCAGGTGATGGTGGCGGGCTGAGGAGCACCGGTAAGATTCTTACCAGTTCCGGCACGCGTGCACGCCCATGCGGATCACCTCCAAGGGCCAGGTGACGATCCCCCTCGACATCCGGCGCCAGTGCGGGCTTCTGCCCCACACCGAAGTCGTCTTTCGTGTCGAAGAGGGGCGGGTGCTGCTGGAGAAGGCCCCGGATCAGCAGGAGCCCGGGGCCGAGGCGATCCAGCGGCTGCGCCGGGCGCGGCTGCGCACCCGGCTCAGCACCGATGAACTGCTCGCCCTCACCCGGGGAGATGGGGGCTGATGGTGCTGGTCGACTCCAATGTGATCCTGGATGTCGCCACGGACGATCCCCACTGGAGCCGCTGGAGTTCAGATCAACTCCGCCAGTGGCTGGACCGCGGACCGGTGGCGATCAACGCCATCGTCTATGGCGAGATCGCCTTTGCCTGCGAGACGATCGAGTCGGTGGATGAGCTGCTGCCTCCCCATCTGTTCGACTACCGGGCCCTGCCACGGGAAGCCGCGTTCCTGGCCGCCAGGGCCCATGCTGATTACCGGAGCCGCGGCGGAGAACGGCGCACGATCCTTCCGGATTTCCTGATCGGCGCCCATGCGCTGGTGGAGCGGATGCCGCTGCTCACCCGCGATCAGCGCCGCTACCGGCAGGCGTTCCCGGGGCTGGAGCTGATCAGCCCCTGAGCGTCGTGGCCACGACGGCATTGATGCCCCTTCAACCGATCCCCCCCCCACCACCGGCCACCAGGCGTCCGCCGCCACCAGCTCCGCTTCGCCGCCAGCAGCGGGTAGGGGTTGGCGGCCAGGTCTGCCACCTTCAGCTTCAGGTGGGCCGGGGCGCCATCGGCCGCGCTGGGCACCAGCCGCAAGGCCGCCTCCCGGTTCTCCACGCCCCACACCTGGAAGGGGGCCGACCAGGAGCCCGGGGCCAGCCGCCGTTGCCCAACCGCTCCAGGCTGGGCTTGGGACTGAAGCTGCAACGCCAGCCCAGGCGGCGCATCAGCCGCTGGATCAGCCACTTCTCCTGCCCCAGCCCGTCGGCGGCCTCCAGGCGTTTCAACGTCCCCGGACGCACAAATCAACCGGACCCCCCGGCCTGGTAGAAGCTCGGCGGCGCAGCTGTTTTGGAGGCCCGTTGCGCACCCCTCCCAAGATGGTTGGAACACCGTTGATGGGACAGAGCCGCACGGGTTGGTGCCCAGGGGCTGGTCCTGATTCCGAGGGATTGCGAGGAGCGCCTTGACGGGCCTGAGGTGGGTCGATGGCCCACGTCGCCGTACAGCTGCCGAGAGGGCTGAGACAAAGCAAGCTAGCCTGACTGGAGCATGAGCTAGCCATAAATCGTGGCGGAAACGATGTCCCATGCGGCCGGGCCCCTCCCCCCCGGGAGGCCTCTCGTGAGCGTGCCTCTGGCGGAAGCCAAGAACCACCTCTCAGCCCTGGTGGCACGGGTGGAGGAGGGGGAGGAGATCGCCATCACCCGGAGGGGAGTGGCCGTGGTGCGCCTGGTGCCCGAAACGGAAACGCGTGAAGCGTTGCTGGGCCGCCCAGAGCGCGTCGGCGCCGCCCTGGCGCGGTTGCGGCAGCTGGGGGAAGGGGTCGTGCTGGAGGGCAACCTGCGGGCCATCGCCCGCGAGGGTCTGGCAGGCGACCAGTGAAGGTGGCCACCCCCTTTGTGCTCGACAACTCCGTGCTGTGCGCCTGGTTCCTGGCCGATCAGGCCACCCCGTATAGCGATGCAGTCGCCCGCCAGCTCCCTCTGGCCGATGCCCACGCCCCATGGCTGCTGCAGCTGGAGTTCACCAATGTTCTGTTCACCGCCTGCCGCCGAGGCAACCTGGGCGTGGTTCCGGCCCGCGAGATCGTCGACCAGGTGTCTCTCCTGCCGATTCACATCGATCGATCACCACCGCCACCAGCCAACCTGCTGAGCCTGGCCCTGCGGTTTCAGCTCACCAGCTACGACGCCGCCTACCTGGAACTGGCGCTCAGGCTGCAACTGCCGATCGCCACGCGTGATGGCGAGCTGGCCGAAGCAGCCTGGGTAGCAGGGGTGGGGGTACTCGCCCAATGAGCCTATTCATCTGCGTTCCAGACAAAACATCGGCTCATTGAGGGGTAAGCGTGATGCTGGCCCCGCGACCATCCACGTTCCGATCGAGGAAAAGATAGTGCTGATAGCGCCAACCGCAGCTCCCTCGACCGGCATCGGGGATCTCAAACTTCTGTTCAGGGTCGACGCAGACTCGCCTTGTCCCTTTCCAGGATAGATTCCTGGTTTCGGCATAGACATAGAGTCTGCCTCGGTAGCCCGGGGGAAGCCTCAGACTGTCGCACTCACCCTGGGCAACCTCATACCAGCCTTTGCTGGTCAGGCGGCCATTTCTGTCTGTCAATGCCTTGGCGACATAGGCCGATCCGTCGCCGGCTTTGTTGCAGACGCGCAGGGCCGTCTGGGCTGGGCGCTGCTGCCCGCTGGCGGCGATGGTCTCCCTCAGGCTGCCGCGTGCATCCACCACGTCGCACCACCACTTGCCGTTTGGGGCGTAGACCTCAATCTTGTCGCCCCGTCGCCAGTTGGCCCGGCAGATCGAAATCCAGTTGCCAACACCGCTTGGCTGGCCCGGTACGAGGCTGCGTCCGCGGCTGGCCAGTTTGAGCCCCAGCTTCAAAAGGATCTCCTTGAGGTCTGGATCCCTCGAGACGTCGATGCCGATCGCGACGGGAGAACGACAATTCGACTGACAGCAGGCTTGGCGTCCGGGAGCCACTGTTTCGAACTTCGATCCGCGCACGATCTGAAACGGCCTGTTGGCCCGATTGACGATGCAGAAGGCCCCGTCGACGGCGGAAGCTGGAGTGGCCCACAGGAGGCTGCCCCCCACCCCGAGTGACAGCAACAGCCCCATGGCCTGGGGCGTAACCCTGTGGAGCCCCTGGCCGGAAGGGTCCATGGAAGTCCTTGTCCGTTCGCCTGCCCATTCTGAGCAGCCTTCCCCTGCCGTGCTTCCCAGGCTGGGCCCCACCCCGAAGGGGCCTTGGTGCGAGCCCCCGAAGGCTGTTTGGGCGAAGCCCCGCAGCCCCTCAGCCGATCCCCCCCACCACCGGCCACCAGGCGTCCGCCGCCACCAGCTCCGCCTCGCTGCAGCCCGCCGCACGCCGCACCTCCGCCGCCTGGCTGTCGCACAGGGAGCCGTGCAGCGC
>NZ_JAYGHZ010000389.1:0-3624 GCF_034931285.1 Synechococcus sp. BA-120 BA3 | reverse complement strand
GCCCACGGCCCTGGGCGGGGCGGCCCTCGGGGGTATGGCCCTGGTGTTTCCCCAGGTGCTCGGGGTCGGCTACGACACGATCGAAGCCCTGCTGGGCCGGGCTGGCGGCATCCCCCTGCTCACCCTGGTGGCCCTGATCGGCGTCAAGCTGGTGGCCACCACCGTGAGCAACGCCACCGGCTTCGTGGGCGGCGGCTTCGCCCCCTCCCTGTTCCTTGGGGCGGTGCTGGGCAGCTGCTACGGCCAGGCGCTGGGCAGCGGCGGCCTGAACCTGCCGGTGGCCGAACCCCCCGCCTACGCCATGGTGGGGATGGCGGCGGTGCTGGCCGGCAGCGCCCGGGCACCGCTCACCGCCCTGCTGCTGCTGTTCGAACTCACCCGCGACATCCGCATCGTGCTGCCGCTGATGGCGGCGGCCGGCCTCAGCGCCGCCCTGGTGGAGCGCTGGCAGGGGATCCAGGATCCCGGTCTGATGGGGCCTGATCCGCTGGAGGAGCGGCGGCGCGGCCAGCTGGCGGCGATCCCGGTGGAGGAGGCCTTCGAACCGGAGGCACCCCTGGTGCTGCCGGCCGCCATGACGGCCTCAGCGGCCCTGGCCCGACTGATCAACAGCCATGGCCATTGCCTGCTGGTGGAACGGGCCGGGCTGGCCCTGGGGCTGGTGACGATCGGCGATCTGCAGCGTGGCCTCGGCTCCGATCTCAGCCGCCCGCAGCCGCTGCGCCTCGAGGACTGCCTGCGCACCGACCTGGTCTGGCTGCCGTCCGGTGTACATCTGGATCGCCTCGAAGATCAGCTGCGGCCCAATGGCCTGCGGCAGCTTCCGGTCTTCGAGCTGGAGGGGGGATCGGGGGACCATCTGCCCCACGGTCTTCCCCCCGGGGGGCTGGCCGTGGAGCGGTTGCGGGGGATGGCCAGCCGCGACGGCATGGCCAGGGCCCAGGCGCGACGCTTTCAGGCCGCTTCGGAGCGACCCTCCATCAGGGCCTCGGCGACGGGATCCGCCTGAGAGAGCAGGCCCAGAATCCGCTGCAGGTCCAGTTCGGAGAGCTCACCGTCGTTGCCCCACTTCAGCGACGTGCTGTTGAGCTGGTCGGTGGTGGGTTCGTGGGTGGAATCGAACATGGGAGGAAAATCGGCGGTGCTGGAGGGTGCCGCTGTTGATCGAGTTTCAAGACATTAGGTGTTTGCACCCAGACATCAAACCCATCCTGAACAATCTCCAGAATCTCTTCGGTCGCTCCCTGATTCGCCGCAATCGCCCGTCGGTGTTCAGGGTTTGACAACCACCGGTGTTCCCACCTCCACCTGATCGAACAGGGCGCGGACATGGGGGGTGAGCATCCGGACACAGCCGTTGGTGACAGCGGAGCGGGAGGTGACAGTCCAGGCCCAGGCGCTCGGGGTGCCGTGGATGCCGTACTGGTTGGGGCCGCTGCGCTTGAAACCGATCCAGCGATCCCCGAGGGGGCCATTGGGGCCCTTGGTGGGGTTGATCTTGCCGCTCACCGTGCTCTGGTACTGGGGATTGACCACCTTGGTCTCCACCAGGAAGCGTCCTTTGGGGGTGGGGGTGCGGGAATCGCCGATGGCCACGGGCCAGCTGCCCAGCACCTTGCCGTTGTCCCGCAGGCTGATGGTGCGCTTGCCCAGCTCCAGCAGGATCTCGCGGGTGCTGGTGACGGTGGCCTTCGCCGGAGCCGGCGCCGCAGGGGTGGTCCCGGCCGGCGGCTCAGCGGTGGGAGCGATGGCGGGAGCCGTGGTGGTCGCCGGCATCAGCACCGGCGCTTCGACCGCCCCGGCTGCGGCCACCATGGCGGCCCCCCAGCCGGTGGTCAGGAGCACGGACAGGACCAGGGAGCGCGACATGGGCGGAACGGGATCGGAGGGGACCGCGGCGGCGGTGCCGGTGGACGTCAGTCGACCAGACGGGGATCGACGACGGAAAGATAGCGATCTTCGCATTCCTTGATGATGCGCACGGCCTCGCCGGTGTCATGGAATCCGTTCACCTTGCAGGTGCCGGGCTTCTTCAGATCCTTGTAGTGCTCCCAGTAGTACTGGGTTTCCTTGAGCCAGTGCTCACCCAGCTGGGTATAGCTGGTGATGTGGTCCATGCGCTTGTCGTCGGCCAGGACGGCGATCACCTTGTCGTCCACCTCGCCGCCATCGTCGAAGCACATGATGCCGATGATGCGGGCCTCCACCAGGCTGCCCGGCACCAGGGGCTCGGTGACGCCGACGATCTCGATGTCGAGGGGATCGCCATCCTCGTCCCAGGTGCGGGGAATGCAGCCGTAGGCGAAGGGGTAAGCGAGGGAGGAATAGCCGACCCGATCCAGCTTCAGATGGCCGGTTTCGGTGATCAGCTCGTACTTGTTGATCGTGTTGGAGTTGAGCTCCACGATGGCGTTGAGCCGCAGCTCGGCCTCATCGGCGAAGGCCGGCAGCACATGCAGCAGGTTCAGCATGGTGCGGCTGGGGGCGTGGTCGATGTTCGCCATGGTGGGGTCTTTTCTGCGGCGGCATCTTAGGCAGCGGGCACCGGAGCCCCTGTTCCGGTCGCCGCGGTCAGCCCGCCCCGGTCAGCTGGCCGACCTTGGTGCGCAGGTAGGTGAGGAAGGGCCGCGCGTCCAGGGGCCGGCCCGTGACCCGCTCGACGAGTTCCTCGGCGTTCACCGAGCGGCCATGGGGCCAGATGTTGCTGGCGAGCCAGTCCTGCAGGGCGGCCGTCTCCCCCGCAGCCACCCGAGCCTCGATGGGGCCGATCTCCTGCTCGAGGGCCTCCGAGATCTGGGCGCTGATCAGGTGGCCGAGGGCATAGGAGGGGAAGTAACCGAACAGCCCCTCGGCCCAGTGGATGTCCTGGAGACAGCCCTCGGCGTCCGTGGCCGGTTGCAGCCCCAGCAGCTCCTTCATGCGCCGGTTCCACACGGCGGGCAGCTCCTCCACCGGCATCTCCTGCTCCAGCAGGGCCAACTCCATCTCGAAGCGCAGGACGATGTGAAGGCTGTAGCTCAGCTCATCGGCCTCGACCCGGATCAGGCCGGGCCGCAGGGGATTGAGGGCCCGCCAGAAACCGAAGGCGCCGCCCCAGGGGTCGGAGCCCAGGCCGCTCTGGAAGCGGGGATGCCAGCGCTCGGCGAAGGCCCGGCTGCGGGCCACCCGGCATTCCCAGAACAGGGACTGGGACTCATGCACCCCCATGGAGGTGGCCTCCCCGAGGGGCCAGGGGAAGTAGTGGTCGTCGCTGCGGGGCAGGCCCTGCTCGTAGAGGGAGTGGCCCCATTCATGGGCGGTGGCCAGGAAGGCCGAGAACGGCTGGCCCCGCACCACCCGGGTGGTGATGCGGAAGTCCTGCGGGCCGACGGTGCAGGAGAAGGGGTGGGCGGATCGGGACCGCTGGCAGCGGGCCGCGTCATAGCCCCAGCTGTCGAGCAGATCGCTGCAGAGTTGTTCCTGCAGGCTCTCCGCCAGCTCGAACGGCTCCTGTGGGCCCGCCGGCGGGGCGGCCGCCACCGCCTCCAGCAGCCCCGGCAGTTCCGCCGCCAGGGGGGCGAACAGTTCCGTCAGCCGGGCCTTGCTGCTGTCGGGCTCGAAGGGCTGGGCCAGGATCTCCCAGGG
>NZ_JAYGHZ010000388.1:0-3674 GCF_034931285.1 Synechococcus sp. BA-120 BA3 | reverse complement strand
GGCCCGAGGGGGTGGGCCGCCGGCTGGCGGCCCTGCGCCTGCTCGAGGGGGTGCTTGCCGGTGGCACCGCCGGATCGGTGCCACTGCGGCGACGCCTGGCGGAGGGCAACCACCCCGATCTGCTCTGGGTGGAGCCCACCCACCTGCACCAGGGCCGGCTGGTGACGGCCTCCGAGGCCGAGGCCCAGGGCCTCAGCCGCCGCAGCCCCCCCCAGCTGCGCCTGGAGCAGGTGCGGGAAGTGACCCGTTTCCTGGCCCGCCGTCCGGTGGAGGGGGAGCGCTGCCTGGTGGTGCTGGAGACGGTCGAGGCGATGGCCGAAGCGGCCGCCAATGCCCTGCTCAAGACCCTCGAGGAACCGGGCCATGGTCTGCTGATCCTGCTCACGGCAACGCCGGACCGGCTGCTGAGCACCATCCGCTCCCGCTGCCAGGCCATCCCCTTCGCGCGCCTGGCCCCCGCCCTGGTGCGCCAGGTGCTGGCGGGCCTGCCGGCGCCGGAGGGGGCTGGGGAGGGGACATCGCAGCCGGCCGTGACCGATCCCCCCGAGCTGCTCGAGCTGGCCGCCGGCTCCCCCGGGGCCCTGCTGCGCCACCGGCGGGTCTGGCAGGGGCTGCCGGCGGGCCTGGCGGACCGCTTGCTGGCCCTGGGCCGGGAGCCGATGGAGGCCCTGGGCCTGGCCCGCGACCTCAGCGAGGCCCTCGATGGCGAGCAGCAGCTCTGGCTGATCGACTGGTGGCAGCTGCACCTCTGGAGGCGGCGCCTGGAGCCGGCACCCCTGCGGCGCATCGAGCAGCTGCGCAGCCACCTGCTGGCCTACGTGCAGCCCCGGCTGGCCTGGGAGGTGGCCCTGCTCGACCTGGGCGGCTGAGGGGGCGGAGGCCCGACGGCCTTCCTCAGGCCACCGCCCCTTCGCCCGGCTTTGTCACCGCGGCGAGCCTGGCCTCCCTGGCGGAGCGGATGGCGGCGCCGAGGGGTTCGATCTGATCGGTGGGGGGCAGCTCGAGGCAGTAGCCGGCGCCGTAGACGGTCTTGATGAAGCGGGGTTTACGGGGATCGGGCTCCAGCTTGGTGCGGAGGTGGCGGATGTGGACGCGGATGGTCTCGATGTCGTCGTCGGGTTCATATCCCCAGACCTCCTTGAGGATGAGGGAAGGGGCGACGGTCTGGCCGTGGCGCTGGAGGAGGCAGTGGAGGAGCTCGAACTCGGTGTGGGTGAGGCGTACGGGGGCATCGAACCAGATGGCCTCGAAGCGCTCGGGGACGAGGGTGAGCGAGCTGAAACTGAGGATCTCGTTGTGCTTGGCGGAGAGGGGAGCGCGCTCACTGCGGCGGAGCAGGGCCTTGACCCTGACCATGAGCTCCTCGAGATCGAAGGGCTTGGTGAGGTAGTCGTCGGCGCCGGAGTTGAAGCCGCTGACCTTGTCCTTGGTGCTGCCGAGGGCGGTGAGCATGAGGATGGGGATCTTGGCGGTGCGCTCGTCGCGCCGAAGGCGCTGACAGAGGGTGAGACCGTCGACCTTGGGGAGCATGAGGTCGAGGAGGATCACATCGGGGGAGTACTGAACGGCGAGGGCCTGGCCCTTGATGCCGTCCGCGGCCCTCTGGACATCGAAGCCGCCGTGCTCGAGATGTCCGGCGACGAGATCGAGCATGTCGCCGTCATCTTCGATGAGCAGGATGGAGGGCTTCATGGGTGTTTGAGGCGTGGCGAGGCGTGTCGTCGTGGTGCCTGCGGGGAGAGCACGGGCACGGAGGCGTTCAGTGTCGCGGATTTGCGGGAGGGCTGCAGGGGCCAGGGTGCAGGTGGGGCCCCCGGCCGGTGGTGCGGGCCCCGATCAGCACCCCGACCCCGACCGCCATGGCCGGTGGAAGGGAGCCCAGCATCGGGCGGATGAAAAACTCCCCGGGCGGGATTCGAACCTGCGACCAATCGGTTAACAGCCGACCGCTCTACCACTGAGCTACCGAGGAAAACACCCGGCGGACCGGGATTTGAAGACCTTACCTTTCGGCCCCGCCGGGGGGCAAGGGGGCCAGAGATCGGCGCAGGCTTTCGCCGCTCTGCCAGGGGCCGATGGCACCACCTTCCATGCGGGCGGCCCCGTCGCAGCACGCCAGTTCCTCGAGACGATGGGTGATCCACAGCGCGGTGAGGGGGGACGGGCTCCGGTGGCAGAGCCGATGGATCAGCTCCAGCACCTCCTTCTGGCTGTCCGGATCCAGCAGGGCGGTGGGTTCATCGAGCAGCAGCAGCGTCGCGGCGCTGGCCAGGGCCCCGGCGATCGCCAGCCGCTGCTTCTGGCCACCGCTCAGGGTGTGGATGGGGCGCTGCTGCAGGCCCGCCAGGCCCACCTGGGCCAGGGCTGACGCCACCCGCTCGGCACGGGCGCCGTCGTCGAGTCCCTCGGGGAGGGCCAGCTGCAGGTCGCTGCCGCAGCTGGGCAGCAGCAGCTGGTGATCGGGGTTCTGGAACACCAGGGCCGGTCGGCCCTGGCAGGTGATGTGGCCGGCCGTCGGCGTGAGCAGGCCGGCGATCAGGCGCAGCAGGGTGCTCTTGCCGCTGCCGTTGCTGCCGACGAGCATCCAGAGGCCCGGCCCTGGAATCTGCAGCCGGCAGTCCCGCAGGGCAGGGGCACCTTCCCCCCAGCCGAAGCGGAGCCCCTCGATCTGCAGGGGCGGCTCGAGCGCCCCCGAGGTCGCCGATGCGCTCAAGGCTCGAAGCTGAAGCCGGGACGCTTGCCGCCGCCGGCGACGGAGGACTTCTCATAAATCTGCACGGCGACGATCTCGCCGCTCAGCAGACTGACGCGCTTCTGCTCGTCCTTCTCACAGGTGAGCTCGAGCACCTTGGGGTGCCCGCTCTCGAGCGCCTGGCGCACGTCCCCGTACAGGGCCTGGGCCGCCTCCAGCTCCTTGCGCTGGACGGCAACGGGCATGGGGCTGAGCCGGAGGGAGATCTCGACGACGTACATGGTGGAGGGGGCTGGGGGCCGGGACGGCGGGAGGGCTGCCAGCCACTCTGGCGAATCGTCGGCCGGCGGGGAGGGGTGGGTAGATGTACTCATTCCCTCGGGGTCACGGCCCGCTCGGCCGCACAGAAAGGGCGTTCTCTTTTAAAGTCGGCTTGTAAAGCTTCGTGAAGCACCTCCCATGACGATCGCCCTGGGGCGCGCCCCTGCCACCCGTGGATGGTTCGACGTCCTCGACGACTGGCTCAAGCGCGACCGCTTCGTTTTCGTGGGGTGGTCTGGTCTGCTGCTGTTCCCCACGGCCTATCTGGCCCTGGGCGGCTGGCTCACCGGCACCACCTTCGCCACCTCCTGGTACACCCACGGCATTGCCAGCAGCTACCTGGAGGGGTGCAACTTCCTCACCGCCGCCGTCAGCACCCCGGCGGATGCCATGGGGCACAGCCTCCTGCTGCTCTGGGGCCCGGAAGCCCAGGGTGACTTCGTCCGCTGGATCCAGCTCGGCGGCCTCTGGCCCTTCGTGGCCCTGCACGGCGCCTTCGCCCTGATCGGCTTCATGCTGCGCCAGTTCGAGATTGCCCGTCTCGTCGGCATCCGTCCCTACAACGCCATCGCCTTCTCCGGCCCGATCGCGGTGTTCGTCAGTGTCTTCCTGATGTACCCCCTGGGTCAGAGCAGCTGGTTCTTCGCGCCGTCCTTCGGGG
>NZ_JAYGHZ010000387.1:0-3759 GCF_034931285.1 Synechococcus sp. BA-120 BA3 | reverse complement strand
CCCCGAAGGACGGCGCGAAGAACCAGCTGCTCTGACCCAGGGGGTACATCAGGAAGACACTGACGAACACCGCGATCGGGCCGGAGAAGGCGATGGCGTTGTAGGGACGGATGCCGACGAGACGGGCGATCTCGAACTGGCGCAGCATGAAACCGATCAGGGCGAAGGCGCCGTGCAGGGCCACGAAGGGCCAGAGGCCGCCGAGCTGGATCCAGCGGACGAAGTCACCCTGGGCTTCCGGGCCCCAGAGCAGCAGGAGGCTGTGCCCCATGGCATCAGCGGGGGTGCTGACGGCAGCGGTGAGGAAGTTGCACCCCTCCAGGTAGCTGCTGGCAATGCCGTGGGTGTACCAGGAGGTGGCGAAGGTGGTGCCGGTGAGCCAGCCGCCCAGGGCCAGATAGGCCGTGGGGAACAGCAACAGACCGGACCACCCCACGAAAACGAAGCGGTCGCGCTTGAGCCAGTCGTCGAGGACGTCGAACCATCCACGGGTGGCAGGGGCGCGCCCCAGGGCGATCGTCATGGGTGAAAGCGGTGCGGATGACCCGCAGGGCTGTGGGTTACCGGGGGATGGTAACAACGTTGATCCGCCTCCCGCGCCGGGCGACATGGGCTGAAACTGACGCCTCCGGCACGCTTCGCGGCAGGATGGCGGCCCATCGTCCCTTCGTCCCGCATGGCTTCGCCCGGCGTCGCTTCTCCTTCGGCCGACGAGCAGGTGCTGGAGCAGCCGGTGCTCGGCTCCCGGCGGCTCTCCAACCTGCTGGTGGCCGCTGCCGTGAGCATCGGTGGGATCGGCTTCGTGCTCACCAGCGCCTCCAGCCGGTTCGGCCGCGACCTGCTGCCCATCGGTCACCCCGCCGCCCTCGTCTGGGTGCCCCAGGGTCTGGTCATGGGCCTCTACGGCGTGGCGGCCCTGCTGCTGGCCGCCTATCTCTGGCTGGTGATCGGCATCGACGTGGGCTCGGGCACCAACCGCTTCGACCGGGCCGCCGGCGAGGCGCGCATCAGCCGCCGCGGCTTCCGCCAGGCGATCGAGGTGGTGATCCCCCTGCGGGAGATCCAGGCGGTGAAGGTGGAGGTGCGCGACGGGCTCAGTCCCCAGCGGCGCCTGGCCCTGCGGGTGCAGGGCCGACGGGACATGCCCCTGACCCGGGTGGGTGAGCCCATGCCCCTGGCGGATCTGGAGCTGGCCGGAGCCCGCCTGGCCCGCTTCCTGGGCGTCCCCCTGGAGGGACTCTGAACCATGCGTTCCACCACGAAAGCCGCCGGCCTCGGCTGGCGCCTGCTGCTTCTGGTGCTGCTGGGCCTGACGCCCCTCGGCCTGGCGGCCTGCGCCGCCGACACCGGCAACCGACCCATGGGCTGCGAGGCGGCCACCACCCCCTGCCTCAAGGGCACGGCCGTGGTGGCGATGGAAACGAGCAAGGGGCCGGTGGAGCTGACCCTGGATGGGGCAGCGGCGCCGCTCACGGCCGGAAACTTCGTCGATCTCGTCCGCCGGGGGGTCTACAACGGCACGGTCTTCCACCGGGTGGTGAAGGAACCGGTCCCGTTCGTGGTCCAGGGGGGTGACCCCAGCAGCGCCGATCCCAGGGTGCCCGCCAGCGATTACGGCTCCGGCGGCTTCGTCGACCCGGCCAGTGGCGAGTCCCGGCGCATTCCCCTGGAGCTGAAGCTCGACGGTCAGCAGGAACCCCGCTACGGGGAGGAGATCACCTCACCGACCGTGACCCGCCAGCTGGCCCTCAGCCACGAGCGTGGCGCGGTGGCCATGGCCCGCTCGAGCGATCCCAATTCGGCCAGCGCCCAGTTCTACGTGGCCCTGCAGGCGTTGCCCGAGCTGGATGGCCGCTATGCGGTGTTCGGCCGGGTCAGCAAGGGGATGGACGTGATCGACCGGATTCAGCAGGGGGACAAGCTGCTCCGGGCCCAGGTGATCGACGGCGGCACGCTGGTTCAGAGCAAGAAGCCCTGAGGTCGCCTGGGGCGTCAACGCACCGGCCTGCCCTCAGGCCGGGACCCGCTTGTCAGAGACGGTGGCCTTGAGCAGCTCGGTGTTCACCCCCGAGGCCCGCTCAAGCGCCACCTTGCCCGTGCGGGCGATCTCCAGGATGCCGTAGCTCTCGAGCAGGCGCTCCAGGGCCACCAGCTTGCCCGGGTCCCCCACCACCTCGAGGGTGAGGGCGTCGTCGGCCACATCCACCACCTTGGCCCGGAACACCTGCACGAGATCGAAGATGGCGCCGCGGTTCTCCGCCGGCGCCGCCACTTTCAGCAGCATCAGCTCCCGCTCCACGGCGGGAATGGTGGACAGGTCGATGACGCCCAGCACGTTGATCAGCTTGTTGAGCTGCTTGGTCATCTGCTCGAGGGTGCGGTCGTCCCCCTCCACCACCATCGTGAGGCGGGACATGCCGCGGTGCTCGGCCGGCCCCACCGCCAGGCTCTCGATATTGAAGCCGCGCCGGGCGAACAGACCGGAGATGCGGCTGAGGGCCCCCGATTCGTCTTCCACCAGCACCGAGAGGGTGTGCTTCATGTCGGGGTCGGGAGCGGGGTGCGGCGGGGGACCGGAGCAGCGACGGGAATCGTCCTCCCAAAACTACGCGGCGGGTGTGCCCTGCCCTCAGCCGGCCTCCAGGCGCTCCAGCCAGGGGAGCACCGCACCATGGAAGGCGACGGGGGTCTCGTCGTGGGGGCAGTGGCCGCACCGCGCGATCACGTGCAGGACCAGATCGCTGCGCAGGCCGAGGCACTGCCGGGCTACCTCCACCGGCACCAGTCGGTCCTGGGCCCCCCAGATCAGCAGGGTGGGCCTCCCCGGCCGCTGCAGCAGGGAGACGGCCGTGGCCCGGTGCGGCCGCAGGGCCATGCCGATGCTCATGGCCCGCAGGGCCCGCACCGCGCCGGGTCGCCGGGCGGGGCGGGCGATCACCCGGCGCAGCTCCTGGTCACCGATCACCGGGTGGTGGTACGCCGACTGGATGCCCAGGTCGAGCAGGGGGGAATGGGCCAGCAGGGGCACCGCCAGTTCCAGGGGCAGCAGCCGCAGCAGCAGCTGGATGCCCCCCCGCTTCAACCGCCGCCGCCAGGGCCGGCGCCGGGGCGGCCGCCGCTGGGCCATCAGCAGGCTGGGGTCGGGCAGGGGGGCCGCCACCACGGCCCGCACCCAGGTGGGGAAGAACACGCTGCAGGTGAGGGCCACCAGACCGCCGAGGGAATGGCCCACCAGCACCGCCGGCCCCCCGACCACCTCCGCCAGGAACGCCTGCACCTGGCGGGCCCAGAGGCGGTTGTCGAGGCCCTGATGGCGACGCGTCCCCGGCTGGCTGGAGGCGCCGAAGCCGATCAGGTCGAGCCCGTAGACACACCAGCCCGCTGCGGCAAGGGCACCGGCATTGCGCCGCCAGTGGCCGCTGCCGGCCCCGAAACCGTGCAGCAGCACCACGGCCGGCCGCCCGGTGTCCCCCAGACGGCGCCAGTGGCAGCTGTGGCCGATCCAGTGCCAGAGGGCGTGATCCCCCCAGTCGGCCCCTTCCGGCGAAGGGCCCTCCCCGGAGGCAGGCTGGGGGTCGGCGGACGACACCGATGGCTGGGGCAAGGATCCGGACGTGAGCGGACCTGATCACTATTGCGAAGGGGCGGCCCTGCTGGAGACCGGTGACGGGTTCTTCCGGCCCGCCTCCCGGCCGGCCAGGGACTTCGGCGTGCTGCTGGTCCGGAGCCTGGCCGCGGCGGCGGCGGGCGGGCCCGTGC
>NZ_JAYGHZ010000386.1:0-3815 GCF_034931285.1 Synechococcus sp. BA-120 BA3 | reverse complement strand
GGGTCCCGGTCGAGGCCGATCAGGCGAAGCCCGGGGTGCTCGGCCAGCAGCAGGGCACTGTGGCCGCCCCCGCCGAGCGTGCAGTCGAGCAGCAGCGCCTCCCCGGCGCCGACCGGTTGTCCAGGCAACCCGGAGAAGGCCGCGAGCACCGGATCGGCCAGAACCGGGAGATGGGCGAACGAAACGGCCATCCGACCTTCCTAAGATCCCGGCACTCCGTTCCTTGCGAAGGGCATGACCCAGCTCGAGACCCGCACCGAGCCGATGGTGGTCAACTTCGGCCCCCATCACCCGTCGATGCACGGAGTGCTGCGGCTGGTGGTGACCCTCGACGGCGAGGACGTGATCGACTGCGAGCCGGTGATCGGCTACCTCCATCGCGGCATGGAGAAGATCGCCGAGAACCGCACCAACGTGATGTTCGTGCCCTACGTGAGCCGCTGGGACTACGCGGCGGGCATGTTCAACGAAGCGATCACGGTGAATGCCCCGGAGAAGCTGGCCGACGTGCCGGTGCCGAAGCGCGCCAGCTACATCCGGGTGCTGATGCTGGAGCTGAACCGCATCGCCAACCACCTGCTCTGGCTTGGCCCCTTCCTCGCCGACGTGGGTGCCCAGACGCCCTTCTTCTACATCTTCCGGGAGCGGGAGATGATCTACGACCTCTGGGAGGCGGCCACGGGCCAGCGGCTGATCAACAACAACTACTTCCGCATCGGCGGGGTGGCGGTGGACCTTCCCTACGGCTGGCTGGAGAAGTGCGCCGACTTCTGCGACTGGTTCGGACCCAAGATCGACGAGTACGAAAAACTGATCACCAACAACCCCATTTTCCGCAAGCGGATCGAGGGTCTGGGGGTGATCGGCAGGGAGCAGGCGATCAACTGGAGCCTCTCCGGTCCGATGCTGCGAGCCTCCGGCGTGCCCTGGGATCTGCGCAAGGTGGATCACTACGAGTGCTACGACGACTTCGAATGGTCGGTGGCCTGGGAGAAGGAGGGTGACTGCTACGCCCGCTACCGGGTGCGGATCGAGGAGATGCGCCAGTCGCTGAAGATCCTGCGCCAGGCCATCACCATGATCCCCGGCGGCCCCACCGAGAATCTCGAGGCCCGGCGGATGGCCGAAGGCAAGAAGAGTGAGTGGTACGGCTTCGACTATCAGTACGTCGCCAAGAAGGTGGCGCCCACCTTCAAGATTCCCGATGGTGAGCTCTACTGCCGGGTGGAATCGGGGAAGGGTGAACTGGGCGTGTTCATCATGGGCAACAACGACGTCACCCCCTGGCGCTGGAAGATCCGCGCCGCCGATTTCAACAACCTCCAGATCCTGCCCCACATCCTCAAGGGGGCCAAGGTGGCCGACATCATGGCCATCCTGGGTTCGATCGACGTGATCATGGGATCGGTGGATCGGTGAGCATGGCCGGCCGGCGCTGGATCCGTCGGCTGGAGCGCTGCAGACCCCTCCTGCCCCTGGGGGCCACCGGGCTGCTGGTGCTCAAGGGCCTGCATCCGGGCCTGCCCGGCTTCAGCTGTCCCCTGCGGGCCCTCACCGGCATCCCCTGCCCCACCTGCTACCTGACCCGGGCCACGGCGGCGAGCCTGGTGGGTCGCTTCGACGACGCCGTGGCCCTGCACGCCTTCGGGCCCGTGGTGGCCGCCGGCCTGGTGCTCTGGTCGCTGGCGGCGCTGCGCACCGGCCGGCTGGTGCCCTGGAAGCTGCGGGGCCGGCATCTTCTGGTTGTGGGCGTGCTGGTGCTGCTCTACTGGGCCGGCCGGATGGGGCTGACCTACGGGATCGGCCTGCAGGCCTTCCCGCTCATCGACTGAGCCACGCCGACGGCTGTCCATGGGGCCCGCCCCGACGGCACGGCGGGGCAATCGGGCTCCCTAGCCTGCATCCCGATCGGCCCCCCTCCTTGCTCCCCGGGCCGCCCCAAGGAACTGCTTGCCCCTCCCGTCCGGCGCCGTCGCCCCCGTTGATCCCCAGCGCCTGATTGCCCAGCCCGACTACGCCCGATCGCTCCGTCCCCTGTTGCCGGACGAGGCCTTCAGGCCCGATCGGGCCACCCCCGTTGTTCTCGGCCTGAACGGGGCGATCCTGCTGCTGGGTTGGGCCATGGCCCGCCGGCTTGATGCCAGCCACTGGCAGGGCCTGCTGATCTTTCTGCCCTTCGCCCTGGTGATGGGTAATGCCGTGGTGGTGCTGCTCTTCGCCACCCACGACCTGATGCACAGCAAGGCGATCCGCCAGCCCCAGCTGCGTCAGGCCATTCAGCTGCTGGGCCTGGCTTTGCTGTGGATGCCCCCCACCCTATGGAAAGCCGTCCACAACCGGGAGCACCACGGCAAGACGAACTCGACCCAGGATCCGGATCGCAACTACACCCTCGAGCAACCGGATAGCTGGGGGAAGTGGATCCAGAACCTGTTCGTCCCCTCAGTGGAAGTGCACCCCTTCTGGCTGTGGGTGGGAATGAGCTCAGCCTGGGGCGTGCATGCCTTCCGCAACCTCACTTCGGTGCTGCTGTTCAACGACGGATCGACCCGTTACCCGGTGTTCTCCTTCCAGGTGAGCCGCCGCGAGCGGCGCCAGATCGCCGTCGAACTGGTTGCCGTGGTGCTGGTCCACCTGGCCATCATCGGCTTCATCGGCCTGCGGCCGGTGCCGCTGCTCCTCGGCTATTTCCTACCGATCTGGATCGGCTACAGCGTCGTGATTGCCTACATCTACACCAATCACATGGCCTGCCAGATCACCGAGACGAACGATCCGCTGATCAACAGCATCTCCCTGAAGATGCCCGGCATCTTCGACACGCTTCACCTCAACTTCTCCTACCACACCGAACACCACATTTTTCCGGGGATGAATCCGGCGTACTACCCCCGGGTGCGGGCCCTGCTGCTGGAGCACTATCCGGAACGCTTCAATCTCCTGGGCGCCCGCGAAGCCTGGCGGCTGCTGATGCGAACCCCCCGGCACTACGTCGATGCCACCACCTTCGCCAGCAGCTGCGGCACGATCACTAGGCCCTGCCCCCTCAGCTGAGCACCCCCCGGTGGTAGGCGGCGTTCTGGATGTAGAAGGTGGCCACCGGCACCGCCACCAGGGAGGCCAGGCCACAGGTGAAAAGTGACACCACCAGCACCAGCAGCCAGGCCAGCAGTTCGATGCCGGCAAAGGTCCGCCCCTGCGGCGATCCATAGACGGCCTGGAACGAGGAGGAAAAGGCGTCGAGGATGGGACTGTCGGTGAGGAACACCTTGTTGACGTAGATCGGCATCACGAGGGTGACGGCGATGCCCGGCAGGATGCAGAGCACGAAACCGACGACGGCCACCGCGGTGAACAGCACCCCGGCCAGGAGATAGCGGACCGGCCGATGCAGCAGCACCCGCAGCGCGGCTTCGGTGTCGATGATCTCGCCGCTGGCGTAGTGCATCGCCGGGACGGCGACGAACAGCACCCCCACCAGGTTGGAGAGGATCGTGAAGGGCAGCTGCACCAGGTTGCCCAGCACCGCCGCCAGGCCGGCCGCGGCCTCCGCACCGGCGCCGCCATTGGAGAGGCCCACCCCCAGGGCGGTGAGGGCCAGGGAGGCCACGAAGCCGATGGCAGCGATGACGATCGTCACCACCCAGATCAGCAGAATGGTGGGGATATGGGCCAGGAAGGCGGCCCATGAGGTGGTCTGGTTTTTCTGGACAGGGTCCATCGTTAACCTGTGAGGCGGGGCACCGCCCCTAAGAGGGGGCTCCCACCCATGAGCAAACGCCGCACCCATAGCCCCGAGTTCAAGGCCAAGGTCG
>NZ_JAYGHZ010000385.1:0-3880 GCF_034931285.1 Synechococcus sp. BA-120 BA3 | reverse complement strand
GGATCAGGCGCCGTTGCCAGGCCCGCGGTTCGGGGCCGCCGGGGCCCGGGGAGGGGCCGGGAGCCCCGGCCTGGCGGCGCAGACCCAGATCAAAGGACGGTGGCGCCATCCCACGATTCTGCTGGGCCGTCCAGGTCCGGGTGGGCGTGTCCGCACATTGGCGGCCGGTTGCTTGCCGTCACCGGCGGGTCTGTCTATCGCGGAAGAAGTGTGGGTGGCCTCGCATTGGTCAAATTGCTGATTCCCAGGGAGACGGCTCCCGGTGAGCGGAGGGTCGCCGCGACCCCTGAGACGGTCAGGCGTCTGGTGGCCAAGGGGGCGACCCTGCAGGTGGAGCGGGGGGCGGGCCAGGCGGCCGGCTTCCTCGACACCGACTACGCCGCCGTGGGCGCCGAGCTGTGGGATGGGGAGCCCAGGGACTGGGAGACGGCCGATGCCGTGCTCTGCGTCCAGCCGCCGCGTCCGGAGGCCCTGGCCCGGCTCCAGGCCGGCGCCCTGCTGGTGGGGCTGCTGGCCCCCTACGGCGCCACGGCCCTGGTCGACACCCTCAACGACCGGCGGGCTTCCGCCATCGCCCTCGAGCTGTTGCCGCGGATCACCCGGGCCCAGTCGATGGATGTGCTCTCCTCCCAGGCCAACATCGCCGGCTACAAGGCGGTGCTGCTGGCGGCGGCGGCCCTCGACCGCTACGTGCCGATGCTGATGACGGCGGCGGGCACGATCCAGCCCTCCCGGGTGCTGATCCTGGGGGCCGGCGTCGCCGGTCTGCAGGCCCTGGCCACCGCCCGCCGCCTGGGCGGCGTGGTTTACGTCTCGGACGTGCGGCCGGCGGTGAAGGAACAGGTGGAATCCCTCGGCGGCCGCTTCATCGACCCTCCGCAACTGGAGGATGCCCCGGCCGAGGTGGGCGGCTACGCCCGCCAGGCCAGCGAGGCCTTCCTGGCCGCCCAGCGCCAGCAGCTGGCCGACCAGCTGGCCCTGGCCGACATGGTCATCTGCACGGCCCTGGTGCCCGGCCGGCCGGCGCCGCGCCTGATCAGCGAGGCGATGCTCGACGGCATGCGGCCCGGCGCCGTGGTCGTCGATCTGGCCGTGGCCCAGGGGGGCAACTGCTTCGGCACGATCCCCGGGGCCACGGTGGAGCGCCGGGGCGTGCTGCTGATCGGGGCCGACGGCCTGCCCAGCACCGTGCCCAACCACGCCAGCGCCCTCTACGCCCGCAACATCGCCGCCCTCATCGAGCATGTGCTCGGGGAGGACGGCTTCCGGCTGGATCCGGAGGACCCGATCCTCGACGGCTGCCTCTTCACCCACGCCGGTGTCTGCCGCCGCGACGACATCGTCCAGCCCGCCGGCCTGTCCCCCATCGGAGCCCGTTCATGAGCCTTCTGACGCAGTCCCTCTGGGTGCTCCTGCTGGGCAGCCTGCTGGGGCTGGAACTGATCGGCAAGGTGCCACCCACCCTGCACACCCCGCTGATGTCGGGGGCCAATGCCATCAGCGGCATCACCGTGCTGGCCTCCCTCACCCTCATCCAGCAGGCCGGGGACAACACGGCCCTGCTGGTGATCGGATCCCTCTCCCTGGGCTTCGCCCTCTACAACGTGATCGGCGGCTTCCTCGTCACCGATCGCATGCTCGCCATGTTCCGCCGCAAGGGCGACAGCCGATGACTTTTTCGATGGATGCTTTCGCCGCCGGTATCGACCTGGCGGCCGTTCTTCTGCTCGCCCTCGGCATCAAGGGCCTCTCAAAGGTGAGCTCGGCCCGCGGGGCCAACGGCCTGGCCGCCCTGGCCATGGGTCTGGCCGTGGTCGGCCTGCTGATCCAGATCCGGCCCGATCCGATCGCCTGGCTCTGGATCGCCGCCGGCAGTGCCGCCGGCGGTCTGGCCGGTCTGCTCACCGCCCGCCGGGTGCCGATGACCGCCATGCCGGAAACCGTGGCCCTGTTCAACGGCTGCGGTGGCATGGCCTCCCTGCTGGTGGCCATGGGCGTGGCCATCTTCGATACGGGGGATGCCGACATCGTCGCCCTGGTGTCGATCGCCGTCTCGGTGTTCGTCGGCGCCATCACCTTCAGCGGCTCGATCGTGGCCATGGCCAAGCTCCAGGGCTGGCTGGACACGCCCGGCTGGACCCAGAGCCGCCTGCGCCATGGCGTCAACATCTCCCTGGCGGTGCTCTGCCTGGTGTCGGCCCTGCTGCTGCCCGGCGATCCCGGCGGCCTGCCCCTGTGGCTGCTGATCGGCGGCTCCACCCTGCTGGGCATCGGCGTCACCCTGCCCATCGGCGGGGCCGACATGCCGGTGGTCATCTCGCTGCTCAACTCCTATTCCGGGGTGGCGGCGGCGGCGGCCGGCTTCGTGGTGGGCAGCCAGCTGCTGATCGTGGCCGGCGCCATGGTGGGGGCGGCTGGCCTGATCCTCACCCAGGTGATGTGCACCGCCATGAACCGCTCCCTGGTGTCGGTGCTCTTCGGCGGTGCCCTCGGGGCCAGCGCCGGGGCCGTGGGTGGCGGCGGCAGCGAGGCGGGCTACACCCGCATCACCAGCTGCAGCGCCGAGGAATGCGCCATGGCCCTGGAGCAGGCCGAGCGGGTGGTGTTCGTGCCTGGCTACGGCCTGGCCGTGGCCCAGGCCCAGCATTCCCTGCGGGAGCTGGCCAAGCTGCTCGAGAGCCATGGGGTGGAGGTGAGCTACGCCATCCATCCGGTGGCGGGACGCATGCCCGGCCACATGAACGTGCTGCTGGCCGAGGCCGACGTGCCCTACGAACAGCTGCTGGAGATGGACCTGGTCAACCCCGAGTTCCCGCGCACGGACGTGGTGATCGTGCTGGGGGCCAACGACGTGGTGAATCCCCAGGCCAAGAACGACCCCACCAGCCCCCTGTACGGCATGCCCGTGCTGGAGGTGGACCAGGCCCGCCAGGTTTTTGTGGTCAAGCGCAGCCTGGGCGCCGGCTACGCCGGCATCAACAACGCCCTGTTCGAGATGCCCCAGACCGCCATGGTGTTCGGGGATGCCAAGGCGGTGCTCAACGGCCTGCTCAGCGAGCTCCGCTCCATGGGCGTGGGCAAGGTGAAGGTGGCGGCCTGACGCTGGGGCCCGTGCCGTGTCCCAGCTCCCGCACCACCTCGGCCTGAGCCCCTTCCGCCAGCGTTCCCCCTGGATCGGGGGGGATCTGCAGACCTTGCGGGACACCCTGCGTCCCCTGCGTTTCCCCCCCGATCACGCCGAGCCGCTGACCATCCCCCTCGGGGATGGCGGTGAGCTGCTGGCACTGCTGGATCGCCCCGCCGCCGATGCACCTGCGGGCGATTGGCACGCCTATCTGCATCTGCGCGACAATCCCGCCGGGCCGACACGCGAGCTGTGGTATCATGGCGGCGGCTGCGGTGCGTGGCTGGTGGTGATGCGCAATACCGCGACCCATGCGGTCAGCGGCGCGGTCGTGGCATCGGAGGCGCGTCATGCGGGTTGAGGGGCGCGGGCTGATCGACCGAAGCAAGCCTATCGGCTTCAGCTTCAACGGGCGGCAGGTGACGGGCTATGCGGGCGATACCATCGCCTCGGCGCTGATGGCCAAGGGCGTCAAGCTGATGGGGCGCTCGTTCAAATACCACCGCCCGCGTGGCGTGATGACCGCCGGTTCGGAAGAGCCAAACGCGCTGATGCAGATCGGCACGGGCGATGCGATGATGCCCAACACCCGTGCCACGGTGCAGGAGATCTTCGACGGGCTGGTGGCGCAAAGTCAGAACCATATCGGCCCGCTTGATCGCGACCTGATGGCAATCAACGATCTGTTCTGGCCGTTCTTGGGTGCGGGCTTTTACTACAAGACCTTCATGTGGCCGCGCGCATTCTGGGAAAAGC
>NZ_JAYGHZ010000384.1:0-3931 GCF_034931285.1 Synechococcus sp. BA-120 BA3 | reverse complement strand
GGATCGTCGGGGAGGAAGCGGTAACGCATCGGGCGAAGGAAGGGGGCCTTATTGCGAATGGCTCTCAACCTAGGCGATCCACCGCCACTTTTGCAAGCGATTCTCAATAGCAGCTGGTGGTTGCGAACTGCTCCGGGCGGCGGGCACCCGCCCCCGTCGCCATCGATGCCCCGGTCCGTGCCCGAAACGGCGGCTCCCGCGCCGATCCTGAGCAGCCTGGAGCGATCCCATCGCTTCTGCCCCCATGCTCCGCATCCGTGGCGACAGGTCCAGCCTGCTGGCGGCCCTGGCGGCCCACTGGGCCGATCAGCAGCTGCAACTGCCGCTGCTCGGCCCTGGCGCCCCCCTCAGCCCTGCTCCTCAGCCGCGCAGGCCGGACAGAGGGCCCGCACGTTGAGGACGCACTCCAGCAGCCGGAAGCCGAAGGCCCCGGCCGCCGCTTCTCCCGCGGCCAGCACGGCACCGCTCTCGAACTCCTCGGTGCGGCCGCAACGGACGCAGACCAGATGGTGATGGTCGCGGTGGGCGTCACTGGCCAGCTCAAAGCGCCGTCCCCCCTCCGGCAGCTCCAGCTCCTGCAGCAGCCCCATCGAACTCAGCAGCCGCAGGGTGCGGTACACGGTGGCCAGCGACACCCGCTCCTGGCTGCGCACCAGGCGCAGGTGCACCTCCTCGGCGCTCAGGTGGCTGCCCTCGCCGATCCGCTCAAACAGATCCAGCACCCGCTGCCGCTGGGGCGTGAGCCGCTGGCCCCGGTCGTTCAGGGTGGTGCGCAGGCTGCGGGGCTGGGCCAGACCGGTGGGGGGAGTGTTCACCACGCGATCCCAGACCCTCGCAACACTAAAGCCTATTGAGAAGGTGTGTCGGAGGTCGGTGTGCTGGCCGACGTCGGAGCGCCGGCCGACGCCCGCCGGGCCAGGCTGCCGTCCAGGCTGACCAGGCCAGCCCCGAGCAGATCGGTGAGCGTGACGATCAGGCGGTAGCTGAGGGCCACCGCCAGCAGCGGTGCCTCCGGCAGGGCCACCCCCATCCGCAACAGCAGCACCGCCTCGAACACCCCCAGGCCCCCGGGCGCCCCTGGCACCACCAGGCCGGCGGTCCAGGCCAGGGCGAATCCCGCCAGCCAGACGGTGGCATCGCCCGCCAGCGGCAGGTCGAAGGCCTGGATGCAGCAGCAGAAACCGGCGAAGCGCAGCAGCACGAACGCCATCTCCGCCAGCAGGGGCGCCCAGGGATAGCCCCGCAGCAGGCGCGACCGCTCCAGCGGCAGCTCCTGACTGAGCTCCTGCTCAAGGCCGAGGTCCCGCGCCCGGCGGCGCTCCAGCCGCACCAGCAGGGGATCCAGCCAGCGGGGCAGCAGCAGGGCCAGGGGCAGCAGACACACCAGCCCCAGTCCGCCCTGCCAGCCGCCGAGGGGCACCAGCGCCAGGGCCGCCACCGCCGCCACCAGGGGATCGAGCAGCACCGCCACCAGCGCCATGGTCGTGCTGGCCGGGGCGGCGAGGGGGGTGTCCTCGCTGCGCAGCCGCTGCACCCGTGAGGCCAGGTGCCAGATGCCCCCGGGCAGGAACTTGCGCAGGTTGGTGGCCACGTGCAGTTCCACCACCGCGGCCCAGTCGGGGCGCAGGCCCAGCCAGCCCAGCACCACACCCCAGGCCACGCCGTTGACCAGCAGGCTCAGCAGGCTCAGGCCGACCCCCAGGACCAGCCACAGCCAGCCCTGGCCATCGAGCCGCAGCTGCACCAGCTGGCGGCCATGGCTGAGCAGGGCCGCCATCACGAAACCGATGCTGCCCAGGGTGATCCAGGGGCGCAGGCCGCCGGGCAGGACGGGGAGCCTGGGCTGGGCGGGGAGCCGGCGCCGCAGGGCCCCGAGGCCGGTCCCCAGGCGCTGACGCAGGCCCAGGAGGCGGCGGGACCAGGGGCTCATGGGGCTCCCCCGTCGGCGGCCAGGGCCCGGCGCACCTCGTCGCGCACCTCCTCGATCGAGCGTCCCAGGCGTGCGGCCAGCTCCACGAGATCGGCGTGCTCCGCCTTGGCCCGCCGGCGGCCGTCCGGGAGGGTGGCCCACTTGATCCGCACCGGCCCCAGCCGGGTGGCCAGCGTCTCGCTCTGCCGCGGCAGGATCCAGCGGTCCTGCAGCTGCTCCCGCACCCCCAGCGTCGTGCCGTGGCGCCACCACACCTGCCGCAGCCGGGAAGCCAGCTCCGGGGGGATCAGGGCCGTCATCAGGGTGCCGGTGCGGCCCTTCTTCATCGCCACCGGCTGGCTGAACACCTCCAGCGCCCCCTCGTGGCGCAGGGCCTCGGCCAGGTAGGCCAGGTCCTCGGCCGTGGCGTCGTCGATCTGGGCCTGCTGCTGCAGCAGGGCTTCACGCACCTCGCCCCCCGCGCTGCCGCCGGCCCGACCCGCCGCACCAGCCTCCTCCAGGGGACGGGCCAGGGTGAGGCGGAGCAGGTTGGCCCGATCCAGCTGACGGCTGCCCAGACCCACCCCCACCCGCAGCGGCAGGGCCGCCGGGGAAGGACCGAACCGGTCGGCCCAGCAGGCCGCCAGGGCCATCCCGGTGGGGGTGGTGAGCTCGCCGGCGGGGAAGCCCTCACTGGAGGCCAGCGGCAGCCCCCGGGAACGGGCGATCTCCAGCACCGCCGGGGCGGGCAGGGGCAGGGCCCCGTGGGCGGTGACGACACGGCCGTGGCCCGCCGGCGGCACGCCGCAGACCAGCTGCTCCACCCCCAGATGGAGCAGTCCGGCGCAGACGCCGACGATGTCCACCAGGGCATCGATCGCCCCCACCTCATGGAACTCCACGGCCTCGGCGGCGTGGCCATGGACCGCCGCCTCCGCCTCCGCCAGCAGGCCGAACACCGCCAGCACCTTCTGCTGCAGCGCCGGCTCCAGGGGGGCGTCCTGGAGCAGCCGGCGCAACGCCCCCCAGGGGCGATGGTGCGGCTGGGGCTCCAGGGCCTCCACGGCCAGATGCAGCCCCCGCAGGCCGGCGCTGCGCCGCTCCTCGATCCGCAGTCGGTAGCGGCCCTCCAGACCCAGGACGGCCAGGGGCGCCGCGATCACCTCCGGGGGGAGGCCAAGGTCCAGAAGGGCCGCCAGCAGCATGTTGCCGGCCAGGCCGGTGGGGCAATCCAGCAGCGCCAGGGTCATGGAGGGGGCCGGCGTCCGATGCGGGGAGCCGCCGCCAGCAGCCGCTCAGCCTCGGCCTCGATCTCGGCGCGGCGGGCCCGCAGGGCCTGCTCCACCTCCCGGCGGGCCCGGCGCTGCTCGATCCGGGCCATCTCGACGTCGAAGCCCGAGAGGCCCCAGAGGCGGCCCAGCAGCGCCCGATCGTCATCGCCGCCGACGCTGTCGCCGTAGACCAGGGTCTCGGCCACCATGCCGGCCTGCAGCACCCGGCTCCAGCGGCGCAGGTCCTCGGCGGAGAGCCTCACGCTCTCGGGCAGGGCGAATTCGGTGCAGCCGCCGCTGTCGACGCCGGCCTGCAGACAGGCCAGGCTGCCCACCAGCACCCGCCGCACCACCAGGCCATCGCTGTCCGCCGCCAGGGCATGGCCGGCCTCGTGCACGGCGATGCGGCGCAGGCGCCCCTGGCCGCCGGGCAGGGCTTCGGCCAGCAGGTGGCCGCCCCGACCGCCGAAGCGGGCTGCATCGACCGTGAGGGAACCCAGGCCCAGGGCCACCAGCAGGGTGACCCACCAGGGGGAGAGTCCGACAAGCGGGCCGACCACGGCGGCAAGGCTGAGCAGCAGCACCACGACACCGGCCGTGAAGGCACCGCTGGTCATCTCAGCGGCCCTGGCGGGTCACGGCCCGGCCGTGGCCCTTGGGTTTGGCCGGGCCGCCGTTGTCCTTTCCCTTATACACCTCTCCGAGCCCACGCGACGCTAGGGTAGCTCTTATTCCGTCTTCTGCTTGAAAA
>NZ_JAYGHZ010000383.1:0-4117 GCF_034931285.1 Synechococcus sp. BA-120 BA3 | reverse complement strand
TTCCGCCTCCAGTCCCGGGCGGGCTTCGGGCTCCTGGGCGCAGCTGACGGCCCGGCAGCCCGGTCCCATCACGGCGGCCTTCTCGGCGGCGGTCGCGGCCAGGGTGTCGCCCAGATGTTCGCGGTGGTCGAGGCCGATGGCCCCGAAGCCGATCACCGGCCGGCTGGGGTGGACGGTGGTGGCATCGAGCCGTCCCCCCAGGCCCACTTCCAGCACGGCCAGATCCACCCGTTCGCGGGCGAAGTGCTCGAAGGCCGCCGCCGTGATCAGCTCGAAGGGGGTGAGCCGGTGCTGGCGGGCCAGGGGCTGCCAGCGGGCCAGGCTCTCCCGCAGGGTGCTGGGCGTGATCCAGGCGTCATTGACCTGGATGCGCTCGCACCAGCTCACCAGATGGGGGGAGCGATAGGTGCCCACGTGCACGCCGGCGGCCCGCAGGATCGCGTGCAGGACGGTGCAGATCGAGCCCTTGCCGTTGGTGCCGGCCACCTGGGCGGCGGCGAAGCACCGCTCCGGGTGGCCCCCCTCGGCCAGGGCGCCGGCCAGCCGCTCCAGGCCCAGGTCGACGCCGCGGCGGGCGAAGGGTTCGAGCAGGTCGCCGAGGTCAACCGGAGGGGGCAGCGGGGACGGCACGGACAGGAAGGGATCAGGCCAGGCTGCTGAGAGCTTTCTCCAGGCGCTTCACCGCCTTGCGCAGCTGGCGGGGCTTGATCACCAGCGGCGGCACGAACCGCACCACCCCGGGGCCGGCCGGCACCAGCAGCAGGCCTTCGGCCATGGCCGCCTTGACGATCTCCGGCGCCGTGGGCCCGCCCTCGCGCAGCACCAGGCCCCGCAGCAGACCCCAGCCACGCTCGCCGGCCAGCCGATCGGGGTGCCGGGCCACCAGCTCCTGGAGCAGGGACTGGAGCAGCGCACCGTTGGCGCTGACCTTCGCCAGCAGGCCCCGGCGTTCGATCTCCTCGATCACCGTGAGGCCGGCGCGACAGGCGAAGGGGTTGCCGCCGAAGGTGCTGGCGTGGTCGCCCGGGCGGAAGTGGTCGGCCGCGGCCTTCACCGCCAGGGCACCGATGGGGATGCCGCCACCGAGGCCCTTGGCCATGGTCAGGGCATCGGGCTCGACCCCGAGCTGTTCGTAGCCCCACCAGTGGCCGCTGCGGCCGACGCCGATCTGCACCTCGTCGAAGATGAGCAGGATGCGGTGGGCATCGCAGAGCTCCCGCACGCGCCGGAAGAAGGCCGGATCGCCGGGGTTGACCCCGCCTTCGCCCTGGATCGGTTCGAGCAGCACCGCCGCCACCCGGGGACCTTCGGCTTCACAGGACGCCAGCAGCGCTTCGAAGCGGGCGATGTCGTTGTAGGGGAAGTAGCGGAAGCCCGACACCATGGGCTCGAAGCCCTGGTGGTACTTGGGCTGGCCCGTGGCGGTCACCGCCGCCAGGGTGCGGCCGTGGAAGCTGGCCTCGGCGGTGAGGATCAGCGGATCGGCGATGCCGCGCACCTGGTGGCCGTGCTTGCGGGCCAGCTTGATGGCCGCCTCGTTGGCTTCGGCGCCGGAATTGCAGAAGAAGACCCGGTCGGCGCAGCTGCGGGCGGTGATGGCCGCGGCCAGGGCCTCCTGCTCCGGGATCCGATACAGGTTGGAGACGTGCTGGAGACGGCCCAGTTGCCGGCAGAGCCGCCGCTGCAGCACCGGATCGCTGTGGCCCAGGGTGCAGACGGCGATGCCGGCCACCATGTCGAGATAGCGCCGGCCCTCGTGATCCCAGAGCCAGACGCCCTTGCCCCGCATCAGCGCCAGGGGATAGCGCCCGTAGGTGTCCATCACCGGGGCGAGTGACGGCGCGACAGGTGCCGGCTGGATGGGAGCGGTGGGACTCGAACCCACATGCCCGAAGGCGCTCGATTTTGAGTCGAGTCCGTCTACCAATTCCGGCACGCTCCCGCGGGTCGGACTCTAGGCGGCGGGGGTGGGCAGCCTGCGGATCGAGGCGCCGGCGGCGTTGAGCTTGCCCTCCAGATCGGCATAGCCCCGGTCGAGATATTCCAGGCCCCGCACGGTGGTGATGCCGTCGGCGGCGAGGCCCGCCAGCACCATGGCGGCGGAGGCGCGCAGGTCGGTGCCATGGACGGGGGCGCCGCTCAGCCGGGCCACCCCCTCGACGCAGGCGGTGTTGCCCTGCATGCGGATCGAGGCGCCCATGCGCTGCAGCTCGGCCACGTGCTGGAGACGGTTCTCGAAGATGTTCTCGACCACCATGCTGGTTCCCTCGGCGGTGGCCAGCAGGGCCATGAACGGGGCCTGCAGATCGGTGGGGAAGCCTGGGAAGGGCTGGGTGCGCAGATCCACCGCCCGCACCTTGCTGGCGGTGAGGATCAGGCCCTGGCCGTCGGCCTCGATGCGGCAGCCCGCCTCCTCGAGCTTGGTGATCACGGCGCCCAGGTGCTCGGGCAGGGCGGGGAACACCCGCAGCCGGGAACGGGTGATGGCGCCGGCCAGCAGGAAGGTGCCGGCCTCGATGCGGTCGGGGATGACGGCGTAGTCGGCGCCGTGGAGCCGCTCCACACCGACGATGGTGATCGTGGGGGTGCCGGCGCCGCGCACCTTGGCCCCCATGGCCAGCAGCAGCCGGGCCAGGTCGATCACCTCCGGCTCCTGGGCGGCGTTGTCGATGACCGTCTCGCCGTCGGCGAGGGCCGCCGCCATCATCAGGGTCTCGGTGGCGCCGACGCTGGGGCAATCCAGGTGGATGTGGCCGCCGGTGAGGCGGCGCTGGCGGCCGGGCACCACGGCGGTGACCACGCCGTGCTCGATGGTGACCTGGGCGCCGAGGGCCTTGAGTCCCTTGACGTGTTCCACCACCGGCCGGGTGCCGATCTGGCAGCCGCCCGGCAGGGGCACCTGGGCCATGCCCATGCGGGCCAGCAGGGGGCCGATGCAGAAGAAGCTGGCCCGCAGGCTGTTGACCAGCTCATAGGGCGGGGCGGCGGTGGTGATGTGGTCGCCATGGAGCACGATCGCGTCGCCGCCGCGCTGCACCCGCACCCCGAGGGCGGAGAGGATCTCCCCCATGGCCGTGATGTCGGTCAGGGGAGGCACGTTGCTGAGCCGCAGCCCGTCCTCGGTGAGCAGACAGGCGGCCATCAGCACCAGGGCCGAATTCTTGGCGCCGCTGACCCTCAGTTCCCCGTCCAGACGCCGTCCACCACTGATCTCCAGCCTGGTGCCGGCGATGGCCTTGACAGGCATGGGGGATACGGTCATGGACAGGAGTCCTGGTATCAATTTCGGGGGCATCTTGACAACGAATGATCCCGTCGTCTAGGGGGTCGCCGCTCAAACTGTCTTGCCACCCATTGGCGCCATGGTCCGGTGGGGGGCCGCCGCTGATGATTTATGCTCCGTTCAGCGCCACGGCCTCCGTGGCGGCTACACGCCCGCGGATGTGGCGGAATTGGTAGACGCGCTAGTTTCAGGTACTAGTGGCAGCAATGTCGTGGGAGTTCAAGTCTCCCCATCCGCATAATTTTTTTATGATTGTCCTCAAGATCACTAATGCTTCTGATGTCGTTGCCGCGAATATCGGCCGGTTTCTGGAGCGTCTGACTCCGGACGAGTACGACCAGAACAAGGTGGAGGACATCGTGATCGACCGTCTGGTGGCCAACCTCAAGGCGGAGGGCATCCGTGGCGAGGTGGCGGCCTTCAAGGGGCTCGATCTCAGCGACGATGACCTGGTCATCCACGACCAACTCAAGCTCCGGCGCCGCAAGACCATCTGACAGTCCCGGGTCCCTCCCCTGACCTCCGCGGCCTCCCCTCGGGCGGCGAGCCGATCCGCAGTGTCCGCAACCCTCTTGTCCAGGCCCTGCGGCGCCTGCACCGGCCCAGCGGCCGGCAGGAGCAGGGCCTGATCCTGCTGGAGGGAACCCACCTGCTGCAGGAGGCCCTCGCCCTGGGTCTTCGGCCCCGCCAGCTGCTGGCCACCGCCGACTGGCTAGCCCGCCATGGCGCCCTGCTGGAGCGGCTGCCGGATCCCGCCCGGCTGCGGATCGCCAGCTCCGAGGTGCTGGCCGCCGCCGCCACCACCGGCCACCCCGACGGGGTGCTGCTCACCCT
>NZ_JAYGHZ010000382.1:0-4133 GCF_034931285.1 Synechococcus sp. BA-120 BA3 | reverse complement strand
GAACAGGGCCGGGCGGTGGGGGTCCGGCTGGCGAACGGCGAGCGTCTTGAAGCCGCCCGCGGCGTGATCGCCAACACCAGCCCCTGGGACCTGCTCGCCCTGCTGCCGGAGCCCGCGGTGCCGTCGCGCTGGCGGCGGCGTCAGGCGGCCACCCCGGCCTGTGCCAGCTTCCTGCATTGGCACCTGGCCCTGCGGGGGGACGACCTCGACCACCTGCCCATCCACCATGTCTGGGTGGGCGACTGGGAGCGGGGCATCGGCGCCGAGCGCAACATGGTGGTGCTTTCGATGCCCTCCCGGCTCGACCCGTCCTGCGCGCCGGCGGGCCACCAGGTGCTGCACGGCTACACCCCGGCCAACGAACCCTGGGAGATCTGGCAGGGGCTGGAACGGGGCAGCGCCGCCTATGGGGCCCTCAAGCAGGAACGCTGCGCCGTCTTCGGTACGGCGCTCGACCGGGTGCTGCCCGACTGGCGGGAACGCGTCGTGCTGGAACGGCAGGGCACCCCCCTCACCCATCGGCACTACCTGCGGATGCACCAGGGCAGCTACGGGCCGGCCTGGCCCGCCAACGCCGGACCCTTCCCCGGCGGCTCCACCCCGGTCGAGGGGCTGGTGCTCTGCGGGGCGGGCGTGTTCCCGGGCATCGGTGTGCCGCCGGTGGCGGTGAGCGGTGCCATGGCCGCCCACCGCTTCGTCGGGGCGCGCCAGCAGCGCCAACTGCTGGAGGAGATCGGCCTGACGGCGGGCTGAGGGGCGGAACGGCGGCCCCGGGTTGGGGTTCAGAAGCTGCGCAGGGCCCGGTTCCCCAGCTGCACCTCCCGCAGCAGCAACACCACTGCCACCATCAGCGTCCCCATCGCCAGGACGAACAGCAGGGCCACCAGTGGGGTGAGGTCAATCGTGGCCAGGGTGCTGAGGAACAGCACGACCACGACGCTCGCCACCAGCAGAAAGCTGGTGGTGGCGCAGGTGAAGGCCTGGGCCGCCAGGCCCATCCGCCGGCGGTGAATCAGGAGTTCCAGCTGCAACTCCCGTTCTTCCGCGACGCTGGTTCCCGGATCCCTTGCCTTGAGCACCCGGGCCCGGTCGATGATGCGCCCGAGGCGGGTGGTGATGACCCCTAGCAGACCACTGATGCCCGCCAGCAGAAACACCGGCGTGACCGCCAGCCGGATCGTCTCCGCCAGCCCCGCCGAGGGAGGGGTGACCACGACCAGGAGAGGCACCAAGGATCCCTGACGGCGGAGGTGAATCTAGGCCGACCACCCCTGCCAGCCTGGTGGGACGTTCGCTGCCCACCGCCCGCCATGACCACGATGACCTGCCGCTACGAGGGAGCCCTGCGCTGCGCCGCCGAGCACGCCCCGTCGGGGTCGCGGCTGATCACCGATGCCCCCGTGGACAACCAGGGCAAGGGGGAGGCGTTTTCGCCCACCGACCTGGTGGCGACGGCCCTGGCCACGTGCCTGCTGACGGTGATGGGCATCGTTGCCGAGCGGGAGGGGATGGCGCTGGAGGGCGCCCGGGTGCGGGTGGAGAAGGGCATGAGCAGCAGCGGTGAACGCCGCATCGCCCTGCTGGAGGCCTGGATTGATCTTCCGGCCGGCCTCGATGGCGGGCAACGGGACGCGCTGATCCGCGCCGGCGAGCGCTGCCCGGTGAAGGTCAGTCTGGAAGGGTGCGTGCCGATGCGGCTCCACTGGAGTCCGGCGGCGGCGGGCTGAGGGTGACCCCCACTTCCAGCTGCTCGAGAGGAGCCCCAGGGTCCTCCGGCACCAGCAGCACCATCGTGCTGGCCGCTGGGCGGGTACCGGGCTGCTCCTGGAGGATCTCCAGGGCCACCATGGTCTTGCGCCACTGCAGGATCTTTCCCTCCAGCAGGGCCACGAAGTCGTCACAGTTCCAGCGGGCCGCCTCGCCACGGCAGGGGTAGCGCTCCAGCACATCGAGGATCTCCATCTCCCGCAGCGGTGGGGCCTCGGCCGGATCCCAGACCAGCAGATAGTTGCCGTCGAGAGCATTGGCCTCCAGCAGGCTGGCCTCGCTGGCCAGCAGGGTGTCGAGGGTCATCTCGTCGTCGTCCCGCTCAATGGCGGTGAGCAGGGCCTCGAGCACCAGCTGGGTGTCGTCATCGAGCCGATCGCAATGGACCGTGAGCAGGCCCGTGACCGCCAGTTCGATCTCCTCGAGCGGCAGCACCATGGTCAGGGCCCGCAGGATGGCGCTGAGGACATCGCCGGAGTCGCCGCCGGCGGGCTGGCCCTGCAGGGCCAGGTCGGGGTCGGCCATGAACCGTTCGATGGCCGCGAGCACCAGGGCCTGCTCCGGAGAAGGGGGATGCATCGATCCGGCGGAGGTAAGGGTTGTCTCCACCATGGCCCCGGCAGCTGCGGGCCGGTGGCCGTGTTGTGTGATTCCCCGCAGGGCGGGCGACGCCACCGCCTCCCCGTCGCTCTGCAGACTGGACAGGCCCCAGAACGCTCCGCCTTGATGGCCCCCCTCTGCCGGTCCGCCGCCACCGCGGTGGCGGCATGCCTGGCTGTGCCGGCACTGGCCGTGCAGGCGGGAACGCTCACAGGCTCCGCCACCATCCGGGAGCGGATCGCCCTGCCGCCGGAGGCCGTCTTCGAGGCCGTCATCGAGGACATCGCCCGCGCCGATGCCCCGGCACGGGTGATCGGCCACACCACCGTGTCGCCGGCGGGCCAGCCTCCCTTTCGCTTCTCCATTCCTTACAAGGACAGCGATCTCTCCCCGCAGGGCCGTTATGCCGTGCGCGCCACCGTCCGTCACCGGGGCCGGTTGCTGTTCACCACCGCCAGCATCACCCGCGTTCTCGATGGCAGCGCCGGACCCATCACCCTGGTGCTGCTCCCGGTGGGGGGAGGGACGGGCGATCCCCCCCGGACGGTGGCCTCGCCGCTGGGATCCCTGCCGGCCAGCTGGCAGGGCGACATCCCCGGCGCCGGCGGCGTCAGCCGCTGGCACCTGGACCTCGCCCCGGATCTCACCTACCAACTGCGCCAGACCTTCCTCGGCCGGCCGGCACCGAACCGGTTCGACGACATCGGCCGCTGGCGACTCGAGCCCGGCACGGGCCGGCTGGTGCTGCGCGGCGGGCGGGAGGCGCCGCTGTTCCTGCAGCCGATCAAGGCTGGGAAGGTCCTGCGCAAGCTGGACCTGATGGGCCGACCGGTGATCTCCCGGCACAACGACCAGTTGAGCCGCCTGCCCGCTCCGGCGCCGATCGATCCCGGCCTCAACCTTCAGGGCATGGTCACGTACTTCGCCGACGCGGCCGTGATCCGGCTCTGCGCCACCGGGCAACGGCTGCCGGTGGCGATGGAGGGCGACTATCTCGCCCTGGAGCGTGCCTACACCCGGACGCAGGAGGGGAAACGCTCCGGCCAGCCCCTGCTCGCCAGCCTGCAGGGGCGGATCACCACCCGGCCATCGGCCGAACCCGGCCAGCCGCCGCGGCGCACCCTGGTCGTGGAGACGTTCAGAAACATCTGGCCCGGCCAAGGCTGCCCACCGGCGCGGCTCGAACCCGTTTCCGACCGGCCGCCGCTGGTCGCGCCCCCGGGCGTCGCCGCCCTGGGCAACCGTGTGTCGGCGCCGGCGGGTGCCGCCGCCTGAGCGGCCACCTCCAGCCCGAGGGGGAGCTGATGGCCTGCGAACGCCGCGATCTCGAGGCTCTCGGCCGGGTGCGCCGCTGGGGCATCGACAAACACGGCCTGCTGCTTCAGGCACCATGCTGGCGCCACCGGCTCCACCGATCCCATGCCTGCAGCGGCTCCGGCCCTCGACCAGCTCCAGCGGCACCTGCACACCACCCGCCTGCTGGGCTCGATCAGCAGCACCCTTTACTACGACCAGAACACGGTGATGCCCGCCGCCGGGGCCCCCTGGCGCGGCGAGCAGCTGGCCCTGCTGGCCGCCCAGCTGCACGAGCGCCAGAGCAGTGACGCCTACGCCGATCTGGTGGCCGCCGCCGAAGCCGATCTCGACGGGGACGCCCCGCCCCAGCGGCGCCGCAACCTGCAGTTGCTGCGGTTGGAGCTGAACCGCCAGCGCTGCCTCGATCCGGCCCTGGTCAGCGCCCTGGCCCGGGCCCATGCCGGCCTGCC
>NZ_JAYGHZ010000381.1:0-4175 GCF_034931285.1 Synechococcus sp. BA-120 BA3 | reverse complement strand
TCCCAATGGACTGATGAGCAAGACCAACCGGCGCCGGCTACGGCGTCAACAAGCCGGGGCTACAGCCTCACAGGGTGGGCCAGATTTCATGTCGCCGGAGGACCAATTCCGGATGTCGCTTGACAGGATCGCACGGCCCATGCGCCTGCGGTTCAGCAAGCGCAGGGTCCACCTCGTGGTGTTCGGCTACGGCGGCGAACAGCGATTACGGCAAGGTTCCTTCACTTGGCACTGTGCTCCCGGCCATTGTCTGCTGATGGCCGATGCCCCATGCACGATGGAAACCTCCCTCTCGTCCGGGGTGGCCTTCGGCCTCTGCCGGGATCGCTTGCTGCAGACAGCCCTGTCCATGGGCGGCTATGCGGAAGAGCCGAGCGGCTGGCGCGCGCGTTTGTCAGCGGCCCACAGCTGGAACCTGCTGGACGGTTCCCCTGACCATTCCTTGCATGCCGCACTTCGCCAGACCATCGCGACGGCCGGACAGCTCTCCACCTACGGCCAGGCACTCGTCGATGCCTTTCAACTGGATGACCATGTCTATCGACTGATGGCCGTCATGCTGCTGCCCGATCTGCTGGAGCCGAAGGCGCTGGATCGCTTGCTTCTGCGCCAGAGGCGTGGCCGGGATTCCTTCGATGAACTGATCGATTACATCAAGTTAAATCTTGATCAGCCGCTCACTCTCACGGAGTTGGAGTCCCGAAGTCACTACTCACGCCGGGCCCTGCAGTACGCCTTCTCCGAGCGGCTCGGGTGCACGGCCACCCAGTGGATCAAGAGTCAGCGCCTTGATCTGGCACGGAGCCGGCTGGAGAACCCCAAAATGGGCGATACCGTCGGAAGTATCGCCACGGAATGCGGCTACCGCTCCCTCGGATTGTTCAGTGTGGATTTCCAGCAGCGCTTTCATGTCAAGCCGTCGGTGCTGCTGAGGGAATCCCGGCAGAGGTAGCCAGCACCACGGCGTTCAGCGTCGATGCTGGTAGCCATCTCCCGTCGCGGCGCGATGGGCCGGGAGCTCCCGGGGTTCGATCGTCTGCAGCGAACTTTCCAGCAGGTACGCCGCGAGGTTGGAGAGGGAGCGGCCCTGGGTGTTGCTGCGCTCCACCAGGGCCTGATAGGCGTTGTAAGGGATGGTGATCGTGACCCGCACCGGCCGCCGGAAGGGGCCTGGGGATGCGTGGCTGATCATGGGGCCCTCGGAGTTGCTTGCTCACTCATAACGCGATTGCGTTGGGTTTTGTGCATCAACCACAGCGTGAGCCCTGCAGTTGGCCTGCGACTCTGCATCATCCTGGGCAGGCTGCACGATCCTGAAAGAGGTGATGAAGATCTGAAAACGGGCTGAACGCCGCGGGCCCTGCTGCGGCCCGATCAGGACTGAGGCGTCGGCAGCACCATCAGCAGCAGGGCGGATCCCATCGATGAGGGCAGCGGCCACAGCTCGACGCTGGCCTGAAGGGTCTGGCCATCCCGATGGCGGAGGGAAAAGGACTCACTCACGAACAGCGGTCCATCGGCGGGTGCATCGGTGCTGACGGGGACCGTGGCCGCCTCCGGCAGCTGGCAGAACAGGGAGGCCGGTGACCCCACCAGGCTGTCGCGCTCGAAGCCGATCCTGTGGCACAGGCTGGCGTTGACCAGCACCACCCGCTGGCTGCTGTCGAACACCGCCACCGAGAAGCTGGGGCTTTGGATCAGGGTCTCGAACAGGACCGAGAGATCGCGGCCATGGTCCTGGGCCTGGCGCACCTGGGTGATGTCGGAGAGGGTGCCGACCACATAGCGGTCCATCTCCTCGGTGAGCACCTTGGCGTTCTCGGTCACCCAGCGCTGCTCGCCATCGCGGCGGATGATCCGGTACTGCACCGTCCAGCCCCCCTGGGCCGGGTCTCGGCTGGCCCAGACCCGATCCCGGTCCTCCGGAAGGATGGCGTCGTCGAGCAGCTCCGGACGGGCGAACAGTTCGGCCGGGCTCCAACCCGTCAGGGGCAGGATGCGCTGGCTGGCATAGAGCAGCCGGTGGAGGCTGGCGTCCCGCTTCCAGACCGCCTCTTCCAGGGCATCGGTGAGGCTGGAGAAGGAATCGAGCGAGTCCTCGGCGGCCTGTCGCAGGGCCAGCAGTTCCGACACGTCGGTAAGGGTGACGATCGCTCCGAGCCGCTGACCTTCCCGTTCCTGGTAGGGCAGCACCTGGGCCAGGTAGGCGATGTCCTCGTTGACCGCCTCGATGTTGCGCCGGGGAGCACCGCCGACCACCTCCGTCAGGGCCGACCGCAGACCCGGCAGGGGCACGGTGGTGGGGATGCCCAGCAGGGGCCGGCCGATGTCGTCGTCCACCAGGGCGAACACCCGCACCGCCAGCGGCGTGAATCGGGTGATGCACAGATCCCGGTCGACGATGACCATGCCCTGGTTGAGGGAGTTCTGGATGTTCTCCAGGTCGGTGCTCAGCACCTGCAGCTCCGTGCTCCTGGCCCGCAGCTCCTGGTTGAGGGTGGCCAGTTCCTCATTGGTGGACTGCAGCTCCTCGTTGGAGGATTCCAGCTCCTCGTTGGACGACTGCAGCTCCTCCGAGGAGGCCTGCAGTTCCTCGGCCGAGGCCTCCAGCTCCTCGTTGGCCTCCTCCAGATCGGAGAGGGAACGGCGCAGGGTGTCGTGGCTGGTGAGCAGCTCCTTCTCCAGCCGGGCGATCTGCTGGTCGAAGTCCGGATCGCGGATCAGCGGAACGTCCGTGGGGACAGGCGCCGCGCCGTCGTGGGGTTCCTGCAGGAAGCACAGCAGGGTCAGCACCCGCTCGTTGACCTGGAGCGGCCGGACCTCCAGCCGCAAATGGCGTTCGAAGTCTGGGAGGTGCAGCAGGCGGCTGCGCACCGGCTGGCCATCGGCCCGCACCAGCAGCAGCAGGGCGCGGGCCTCGGCCTGCAGTTCCGGCAGCAGGAAGGTGGTGGCGGCGGTGGAGATCCGGCCCTCCGGCAGCCGGCAGAAGGGACTGACATCGCCGATCACCTCCACCAGTCCGTGGTTTTCATCCAGGATCACGCAGGGTGGCGACGTGCTGCGGACCAGCGCTTCGAGGGTGGCGACATGCTCCTCGACCACGGTCTCCCGCAGGATCGAGATGCGCCCGACGGGGCTGAACAGCATCGGTGGGCGCTGGGCGGTCGGGATGGCCGGGTCGTAGCGCGTGAACTGGTGTTCCGTCGTGCGGTGGAAGATGCGGTGCTCGGCGCTGGACACCTCGAAGCCCTCGGTCCTGTGGCCCAGCGACTCCGTGCGGCCGAGGAACAGCAGCCCCGCGGGCATCAGACCGAAGCGGAACTGCGCCAGCACCCGATCCTGCAGGGGCTGGGTGAAGTAAATGAGGGTGTTGCGGCTGGAGATCAGGTCCAGCCGCGGGAAGGGTGGATCGACGGCCACGTTGTGACGGGCGAAGACCACGCAGTTACGCAGGGCCTCGCAGATCTGGAGCTCACCGTTGCACGGCACCACGAAGCGTTCCCGCAGCGCTTCCGGGATGGCCAGGCTGGAGGCCGCCGGATAGGTGGCCCGGCGCGCCACGGCCAGGCTGTCCTCGTCGAGATCGGTGCCGAAGATCTTGAGGTGACGGGTCAGGTCCTGGGGGTGGCCGAGCACCTCGCTGATCAGCATGCCGATGGAATAGACCTCCTCGCCGGTGGCGCAGCCAGGCACCCACACCCGCAGGCGGTCCTTGCGGGTGCGCTGGGCCACATAGTCCTGCAGGAGCTCCCCGAGGGCCGCGAACGACTCCGGGTCACGGAAGAAGGAGGTGACGGTGACCAGCAGGTTGTGGACCAGGGCCGAGACCTCCTGGCGGTCGGCCGCCAGCAACCGCAGGTACTCCTCCATGCTCTCCATCTGGCGGATCGCCATGCGGCGCGCCAGCTGACGCTGCAGGGTGGAGGCCTTGTACTGGCTGAAGTCGATGCCGCTGTTGTGCAGCAGCAGCTCCAGGGCACTGGAGACGTTGAGGCCCCTGAGATCGGGAACGGTCAGATCGACCCAGTCGCCGTCCGAGCCCATCAGGCCGGTGAGGTGATGGCCGATGGCCGCCGGCTCGAGGATCAGGTCGGCCCCGCCCATGGCCACGGCGGCGGTGGGCATGGCGGCGAACCGGGCGCTCTTGGGGGTCTGGGCGATGGTGAGCCCACCGG
>NZ_JAYGHZ010000380.1:0-4198 GCF_034931285.1 Synechococcus sp. BA-120 BA3 | reverse complement strand
AGCCGGGGCCGGCGCAGGGGTGGCGGCGGGACCGGAGCGGGGGGTGCGGCTGGCCATGGGACGGGCGGGGGGGGGGGGAACGGGCGTGGAGGCGATGGGAGGGGCGCCTACCCGTCCGGCTCCCAGAAGTCGATGATGCCGCCGATGGTGAGATCGGTATGCGTTTCGGGGTTGCCGCAGGCGAAGCGGGCGGCCGAACCGCTGGCGGTGAAGACCCAGTTGCCGGGGGAGGCCCCGACCGGATCGACGGCGACGCTCAGCTTGCCCTTGGGACTGCGCAGCACCCGCAGGTTCCAGTGCTCAAGGCCTGGCACCCGCTGGGTGCAGACCAGGGAGCCGGTGACCTGCATGATCTCCATCAGGCCTGGCCTCCCTGCGGTGTGGGCGCGGCGCCAGGGGTGCTGCTCGGTGGCGGGGTGGCCTTGCCGGCGTCGGGATCCCAGTGGTCGATGATCCCCACGATCGTGAGGTCGCTGGGATAGGACTTGCTGCCCGCCGCTTCGCGGGCGGCGGAGCTGCCCACGCAGATCACCCAGTCGCCCGGGATGCAGCCCACCGCGTCGACGGCCACCTTCTGGGTACTGCCGTCCTGCACGACCTGCAGGTGCTTGTGCTCGAAATCGGGGATGCGGTTGGTCGAGACCAGGGGCTTGACCACCTTGCAGATCAACATGGTCAGTGCCCTCCTGCGGTGGTGAGGCTGATCGTGGAACCTACCGCCTCGGCGGGTGTGTGGCGCTCCTGATCACGCACGGTCAGCAGGGCGTGGAGCAGGCCCTGGGCGAAAAGGTCGGGGTAACGGTTCTCGATCGCCTCCTGCACCCGCTGGGCATGGCGCACGGCCCGCTCCCGGGCGCCGGGCACCTTGCCGTTGTAGTCGAAGCGCACCACCACCGGCACCGGCAGGCCCCGGGACACGTTGAGGCCCTTGAAGATCTTCACGCCCACGTCCATGTCGGGGGCACCCTCCTCGACCGTGTCCATGTAGGCGAAGTAGGTGAGGTTGCGCAGGTGGATCTCCTTGAAGCCGATGCCGACGCCGATGAACCGCTCGGCATGGCCCGCATCGGCGTAGCGGCCGTCGTGGTACTGGCGCACGTAGTCGATCTGGGAGATGTTGTGCTCCAGCAGCCTCGCGATCAGGCGCACCATGCCGGGATCGGGGGCGGAGGCCGCCGCCGCCTCGGTCAACTCGGCGATCCGGCGCCGGGCCTCCTCGGGATGCAGGTGACGGGTGGCCTCG
The DNA here is from genome assembly GCF_034931285.1 of Synechococcus sp. BA-120 BA3. NCBI lineage: Bacteria > Bacillati > Cyanobacteriota > Cyanophyceae > Synechococcales > Synechococcaceae > Synechococcus > Synechococcus sp. BA-120 BA3. The sequence continues at coordinate 2,955 of NZ_JAYGHZ010000380.1, read as the reverse complement.
TAGACCGTGGCGGCATCGAGCCACTGATCCAGGCGCGTGCTGCCGTCCATGCCCGGCACGTGGACCCGGATGGCGTCGGTGTCGGTGTCGATGCCCAGCAGCAGCAGGTCGACGGAGGCACCGCAGCAGAAGCTGTTCTCCACGGCCTGCTGGAAGTCCATCAGCCGCGCTCGGCCGCAGCTGGCCGCCAGGGCGTCGTCACTGCCGTGGGCGGCGCAGCCTTCGTGGGTCGGGTCGACGGAACTGAAGTGATACAGCACCACCTTCAGGTAACGGGTGTCCTCGTGGGGGGGGTTGGGGACGCCCTCCCGGTAGCGGCGGTGTTCGGTCTTGACCCAGCGGTTGACCGTGTTCTCGACGTCGAACAGGGCCCCGGCATGGGGACGGCGCCGCACCGAGCTGAAGGGCAGCCGCAGGGCGAAGGCGATGGCATGGGCCAGGCGACCATCGGCGCAGGGGGTCACATCCAGCAGGTGGAAGCCGCAGGAGAGCAGGAAGGCGTTGAAGTCCTCGGCCGCAGCGCTGCCGGGCTGACCGTGCAGCGGATCGTCGCGGAAGAAGCCGTCGCTGGTCTGTTCGTAGGTCTCGAAGACGCACCAGGCGAACAGGCTGCGCATGTCGAGCTGGCTGACCCAGGCCTTCTCCAGGATCGGCAGGGGCAGGCTGAAGCCCAGCTCCGCCTGGGCCAGGGCCTGGGCCCGCTCGACGAAGTCATCCTCGTGCTGCAGGGCGGAGAGCCGCTTGAGCACGGGCACGATCCGGTCGAAGGCGTCCTTGACGCCGCGGTCATAGCTCTCCAGGGCGGCGTTGGCCGCGTGGTCGGTGAGCGGATGGGCGCTGCCTGTGGCCCCCTGGCCGAGCCGCACCGCCGCCAGGCGCCGGGAGAGATCGGCGCCGGAGGGGGCATCGGGACGGCGCCGGGGGGCTCTCGGAGCGAGGGGACGGATCGTGGGGGCCGGGCGGCGGGGCATCAGGGGTTCAGCCGCGGGCTCCGCCGGAGACCGTGATCAGGGAGCCGGCGCTGGTGCTGCCGCTGGATCCGGTGATCTTGTTGGTGGGCTCGGGCAGGGTCTCGTTGCGTTTGTTCTGGAAGCCGGGCATGGCCGACATCGGGCCGACACGGCTGGGGTTGCGGCGGCGGGCCGAGGCCCCTTCGGTGCCGGTGACGTGCTTGCCCCGGTCCCAGTCGTCGCCGGTGATGTTGAGGCCGGCGGAGATGCCCTCGCCGGTGACCCGGGAGGTGGGACGGGCGTCCTCATCCACGGTCACCGGAGCTGCCGCCGCCGGCTGGCGGAGGCGCACCCGCTCCTGGCCGGGACGGTCGAAGCGGAACTGCTCGGTGCCGGTCACCTTGTCGGCGGCCATGTCGAAGGGGCCGGTGATGCGGTTGCCCTGCTCGTAGCTGTTGCCGGTGACGCCACCGGGGCGCTGGCGGGCGCTCTGGGCAGCACGGGCCGGGGACTGGACGCTGAACTGCTGCCAGGGCTGGGCGGTCAGGGGCTGGGGAAAATCGGCGTCCAGGCTGGTGGCGGCCCCGCAGGCCTCGTTGAGCTGGTCACCGCCGATGTAGGGGGTGCCGGTGATGTCCCCGCAGGCGCCGCGCTCGGCGCCGGTCATGACGCCGCCGATGCCGGGCTGAATCCCGGTCATCACGGTGCCCATGCGAACGGGGGTGCGCTGGCGGATCTCGCTCAGGCGGTCGGAGGAGCACCAGGCGCCGGCCTGCTCCATGCCGGCGTAAGGGGTGCCGGTGACCGCCTTGCAGGTGCCGGGCTCATCACCGGTGACCTTCTCGGAACGGCCGGTGCGGGTGCCGCTCACCACCATCGCCTTGTTGGTGACACTGAAGCCCACCTTGGGGGCTTCCGGAGCCGGTTTGGTGCCGCAGAACTGTTCGTACTGCTGGGTGCCGATGTATTCGTCGCCGGTGACCAGGCGGCAGGAACCCGGTTCGTCGCCGGTGACGTGTTCGCTGCGGCCCACATGGGTGCCGGTGATGCCGGTGCCGCGGAGGGTGTGCAGGCTGCTGACCTTGGTGGGGGCGCGGCCGGGGGCCGTGGATTCGGCGCCGATGTACTGGTCACCGGTGAGCCGACGGCCGGAGCCGGGCTCGTCGCCGGTGACCTTTTCGCTGCGGCCCACCAGCACGCCACTCACGGGCTGGCCGCCCAGGGTCTGGCTGCGGCCCACCTTGCGCACGGAGGGGTTCACGCCGCCGCACCACTGGGCCGACTGGTTGGCGGAGATGTACTCGGTGCCGGTGACGTTCTTGCAGGTGCCGGGTTCATCGCCGGTGACCTTTTCGCTGCGCCCCACCTCGTTTCCGGTGACCCGGTTGCCGTGGCTGGTGTCGGTGACCCGGACCTTGGCCGGCTGGATCGGGGTGGAGGGCTGGGTGCCGCAGAAGGTCTGGAACACCTCGGCACCGAGGTACTCGGTGCCGGTGATGGTGCGGCAGGTGGCCGCCTCGTTGCCGGTGGTCCTGGGGGAACGGTTGGCCTGGGTGCCGGTGACGGTCTGGCCGGAGAGGGTCTGGCTGGCGCCCACCTTCCAGTGGGCATCGGCGGCGGCATCGATCTTGGCCTGGCCGCGGCGGGGGCCGGTGGGGCGGGAGCCGCCGCTGCGGGAGCTGCCGGCGGAGCCCACCTTGCACTTGAGCTCACGCACCTTCTGAGCCAGCTCGCGGCTGCTCATGTCGGGGTTGGACTGGCGGGCCACCGAGGCGGCGACGGAGCTGGTGGGGGCGCTGGCGGACTTGCCCCGTTTGGAGAGGGCTTCGCGGCGGGCCATGACGATGGCCCGGCTGGGGTTGTGCTGGGCGGTGCGCTTGACGCCGTTGCGGCGATCGCCATTGCCGTTGCGGGCACTGCGGTTGGCCAGCGACGCGCCCAGGCCGGAGGACGCCGGGGCGGTGGAGGTGGCGGTGGCGGTGGCGGTGGCCGGCTTGGCGACCAC
>NZ_JAYGHZ010000379.1:0-4247 GCF_034931285.1 Synechococcus sp. BA-120 BA3 | reverse complement strand
GCGCCCGGCTGATCGCCCTCAGCCACGGCCGCACGCCGCTGCAGCTGGCGGGCCCGGACGGCCAGCCGATCCCCCTGCGCCAGGTGCACTGGCAGGTGGGCCAGGAGGCGGCCCTCGAGCCCCTGCTCGCGGAGGTGGACGTGCTGGTGATCAACCACGGCATCAACGTCCATGGCGACGCCAGCGCCGAGGCGACCGGCTGCTCCCTGGAGGTCAACGCCCTGAGCGCCTGGCGGCTGTTGGAGCTGTTCGCCGTGGTGGCGTCACGGCGCCCTGGGGATCGCGAGGGGCACCGGCGGCCCCAGGTGTGGGTGAACACCTCGGAAGCGGAGATCCAGCCGGCCCTGAGCCCCCTCTACGAGATCAGCAAGCGGCTGCTGGGCCAGCTGCTCAGCCTGCGGGCCCCGGCCCTGGCACCGGTGCTGCGGCTGCGGCGGCTGGTGCTGGGGCCGTTCCGCTCGGCCCTCAATCCCGTTGGCATCATGGGCGCCGACTGGGTGGCGGGCGAGATCCTGCGCCAGGCCGACTGGAACTGCAGCCTGATCATCGTCACCCCCAACCCGCTCACCTACGTGCTGATGCCCCTGGCGACCCTGACGCGCTGGGCCTACTACGGGCTGCTGCGGCGGCGCTGAACGCCGGAGGTGCCGGGCCGGCCGGGCCTAGAAATCGCGGTCGGTGAGGATGTCGCAGCCGTCGGAGGTGACCACGATGGTGTGCTCCCACTGGGCCGAGAGGCTGCCGTCCACCGTCACCACGGTCCAGCGGTCCTTGAGGGTGCGGCAGGCCTTGCTGCCGGCGTTGAGGATCGGCTCCACCGCCAGGGTCATGCCGGCGCGCAGCTGCATGTTGGGCAGGTCGCGGGTGCGGTAGTTGAACACCGAGGGCTCCTCGTGCAGGTTGCGGCCGACGCCGTGGCCCGTGTAGTCCTCGACGACGGCGTAGCCGTGGGCCTCGACATGGTCCTGGACGGCGCCGGCCAGCTCCAGCAGGGTGCTGCCGGCCTTCACGGTGGCCAGTCCCTTCATCAGGGATTCCTGGGCCACCCGGCTGAGGCGGCGGGCCTCTTCGGGCACCCCCTCGCCGACGCAGAGGGTGACGCAGCTGTCGCCGTGGAAGCCCTCGTAGTAGGCGCCGGTGTCGATCTTGACCAGATCACCGGCCTTGATCACCCGCTTGGCGCTGGGGATGCCGTGGACCACCTCGTTGTTGATGCTGGCGCAGATGCTGGCCGGGAAGCCGTGGTAGCCCTTGAAGCTGGGGGTGGCCCCCATGGCGCGGATGCGGGCCTCGGCGTGGCGGTCGAGGTCGCCGGTGGTCATGCCCGGCGCGGCCATGTCGATGATCTCCCGCAGCACCGTGGCCACGATGCGGCTGGCCTGGCGCATGATCGCGATCTCCCTCGCCGATTTCACCTCGACGCCGCGGCGGCCCTTCTGGATGCGGGGGCCGGCCTGGGTGAGAGGGGTGCCACCGCCCTTGACGCCGTTGGTGCTGGCCAGCAGATCGGCGAACAGGTTCATGCGGTGGGAGTCGGGGCCAGACATTCAAGTTATCAATGGCGTCCCTCCCGCCGTCGGTTCCCCGTGTCCAAAGCCACCACCGCCTCCCCGTCCTGGGGCGCCCGCCTGCGGCAGGCCCACGCCTGGATGGCGCCGCTGGTGCTGGCGCCCCTGCTGGTCTCGGCCGTCACGGGTGTGGGTTACCGCCTGCTGCGCGACTGGGGCGGGCTGGGCCGGGACCAGGTCCATCCGCTGATGGTGCTGCACGAGGGCGAATGGCTCCAGCGCTGGCTGGGCCCGGTGGGGGAGACGCTCTACGTGCTGCTCAACGGCCTGGGGCTGCTGTGGATGCTGGTCACCGGGGGCGCCATGGCCTGGGAGCGGCTGCAGCGGAGCTGGCGGCGGCGCGGGGGGAAGGGGGTCACCTGAGGCGGTAAGGTGTTGGTTTGGCCAGGCGCTCCGAGAAAAGGGATGGCAACCGAGACCGATCCGACCACCAGTGATCCGTCCACCGACGTGGACCCGCAGACCGTGGACCAGGAGACCCCTGCCACCTTGACCGTCACCACCGGCAAGCTCAGTGCCCGTGCCTTGATCCAGGAGTTCGAGGCGGCCCAGCTGAAGAGCGACCTGCCCGAGATCTACGTGGGCGACACCGTCAAGGTGGGCGTGCGGATCCGGGAGGGCAACAAGGAGCGGGTCCAGCCCTACGAGGGCGTGGTGATCGCCAAGCGCCACGGCGGCCTCAACCAGACGATCACCGTGCGCCGCATCTTCCAGGGCATCGGCGTGGAGCGGGTCTTCATGCTGCACAGCCCCCAGGTCGCTTCCGTCAAGGTGGAGCGGCGCGGTAAGGTGCGTCGGGCGAAGCTCTTCTATCTGCGTGACCGGGTGGGTAAAGCCACTCGCGTCAAACAGCGCTTCGATCGCTGAAGCCTGGTTTCACGGGATTTCATTGCCCGCGTTTCCCTTTCACGCTTTCCAGGGGCCATCGGCCTTGCGCCGTTAGTTCAGTTGGTAGAACGCAGGTCTCCAAAACCTGATGTCGGGGGTTCAAGTCCTCCACGGCGCGTTCGATGGTCCCATTTGCAGTCTCGTGGTTCCGAACATGGAGTTGGATCTACAACCCGGTGATGTGGTCAAGGTGCTGGAATCGGCCGCCCTTGGCTGGGTCCGGGCCCGGGTCATCCGGGTCAAGTCCGGAGGTCGGGTCGTGGTCCAGAGCGACCAGGGGCGGGAGTTCACCGCCCGCGGCAATCAGGTGCGTCTGATCGAACCCGCCGGCTTCCGCCCCTGAGCCCAGCGCCTCGGCGCCCCCCCTTTGGCCAGCCCCTGCCCCGTGCCCCGCACGGGGCTTTTTGTGTGGCACCCTCACCAGGCCCGCCCCCTGACCGCCCTCCCGGGTGCCGTGGACGGACCGCGTTGACGGAGGGACCGGTGACGATGGATACTTCCTTGGTCGGCGTCCGCGCCGTCGCGATCGCCCATCGGCGCCGCTTCCACCCCCCGGGGTGGATCGTGCCTCGAATGTCGGTCTGGGACTGTAGTTCAATCGGTTAGAGCACCGCCCTGTCACGGCGGAAGTTGCGGGTTCGAGCCCCGTCAGTCCCGTTCTCACCACCTGGAGCCGATTCCGTGGCCGCAGCGGTTCCCGTACGCGTTCGGCTGGCCCCCAGCCCCACCGGCACTCTCCACATCGGCACCGCCCGCACGGCGGTGTTCAACTGGCTGTTCGCCCGCCACCTGGGGGGCGCCTTCCTGCTCCGCATCGAGGACACGGACCGGGAACGCTCCAAGGCCGAGTACACCGAGAACATCCTCGATGGCCTGCGCTGGCTGGGCCTCACCTGGGATGAGGAGCCGGTGGTGCAGAGCCAGCGCATCGAGGCCCACCGGGCCGCGATCGTGCAGCTGCTGGCCAGCGGCCACGCCTACCGCTGCTTCGCCAGCGACGCCGAGCTGGCGGCGATGCGGGAGCGGCAGCAGGCCGAGGGCCGCGCCCCCCGCTACGACAACCTGCACCGGGACCTCACCGCCGAGCAGCAGCAGGCCTACATCGATGCGGGCCGCGAGGCGGTGATCCGCTTCCGCATCGACGACGGCGCCACGATCACCTGGAACGACCTGGTGCGCGGCGAGATGCGCTGGGCCGGCAGCGACCTGGGCGGCGACATGGTGATCGCCCGCCGGGCGCCCGCCGATGCCATCGGCGACCCCCTCTACAACCTGGTGGTGGTGGTGGACGACGCCGCCATGGCCATCAGCCACGTGATCCGGGGCGAGGACCACATCGCCAACACCGGCAAGCAGCTGCTGCTCTACGAGGCCCTGGGGCTGACGCCTCCCCTGTTCGCCCACACCCCCCTGATCCTCAACCAGGAGGGCCGCAAGCTCTCCAAGCGCGACGGCGTCACCTCCGTGGGTGAGTTCCGCGCCATGGGCTACACCGCCGAGGCCCTGGTCAACTACATGACCCTGCTGGGTTGGTCGCCGCCGGAGGGCGTCGGCGAGCGCTTCAGCCTCGAGCAGGCGGCGGCGGTGTTCTCCTTCGAGCGGGTGAACCGGGCCGGGGCGCGCTTCGACTGGGACAAGCTCAACTGGCTCAACGCCCAGGTGCTGCACGGACTGGCGGCCGGTGAGCTGCGCCAGCGGCTGCTGCCCCTCTGGCAGGCCCGGGGCTGGGCCGCCAGCGGCCCCGCCGCCGACGCCGGCTGGCAGGAGGATCTCTGTGCCCTGCTGGGGCCC
>NZ_JAYGHZ010000378.1:0-4255 GCF_034931285.1 Synechococcus sp. BA-120 BA3 | reverse complement strand
GCCCAAATTGTCGCGCACCCGCCGCCACGGCGCCACGGCGCTCGGTGTCGCTGGCCTGGCCCAGGGCCATGGCAGCCCGGCGCACCGCCGCGGCCCGCTGCAGCAGCTGGGGGTCGGGCTCCGGCACGACGCTGGCAGGGGAAGAAAGGGTCTGGCTCATGGCCCCCATCATCCCAAGCGGTCCAGCGCCAGCCGCACCGCCCCCAGCCGGCCGGCACCGTTGCCCAGCTTGCAGCGGCGGATCGCCAGCCCCTCCCGGCTCACCGCCAGCACCCGCTCCTCCACCTCCCGCCAGACCGCCGGCAGGAAGTGGTGGCTGGCGGCGCCCAGACCACCGCCGATCAGCACCAGCTCCGGGGTGAGCACGTAAAGCAGGGAGCTGAGCCCCACCCCGAGGGGGCGTCCATAGGCCTCCCAGACCGCCAGGGCCTCCCTGTCGCCGGCATCGGCGCGGCGGCAGAGCTCGCGCGGATCGAGCGGGCTGAGGCGGGCCAGGCCGCCGAGGCTGCAGAACTGCTCCAGGGAGCCCCGGTTGCCGCTGCGGCACGGCGGGCCATCGGGGTCGACGCCGATCAGGCCAGGTTCGGCCGCCGCGCCGCCGTGGCCGGTGAACAGTCGGCCCTCCAGCAGCACCGCCCCGCCCACACCGGTGCCGAGGGTGAGCAGCAGCACATCGCCCACGCCCCGGGCCGCCCCCAGCCAGGCCTCGCCGAGCAGGGCACAGTTCGCGTCGTTGCCCAGGATCACCCGCCGCTCCAGCCGGGCTTCGAGCCAGGCGGCCAGCGGCACATCCCGCCACCCCGGCAGGTTGATCGAGATCCGCGCCACCCGACCCGCGGCGTCGCAGGGCCCCGGCAGGCCGATGCCCACCCGGTCGGCGAGCCGGTCGGGGTCGATCGCCTCGACCGCCTCCGCCAGGGCCATGCAGACTGCCCCCGGCACGGCGGGTTGGGGCGTGGGCACCTCGGCCTCGGCGAGCACGCTGCCCTGCCGGTCGCAGCGGGCCAGCTTGATGGCCGTGCCGCCCAGATCGATGCCGATCAGCTGGGCCTCACCGGCAGGTCGGGGGGAGAACGACGCCATCAGAAGCGCAGGAACACCTGCAGCAGCGACTGCCAGGCCCCCTCGGTGTCGACGGAGGTCTGCAGGTTGAAGGTGTCGGAGGCCTTGTAGGTGAGGGTCACCTGGGGGGGCACATCGGAGCGGTTCGGGGCCGCCAGCACCGACATGCTGAAGCGGTTGGTGATGTCCACGCCGATCTCGGCGCCGAGCACCAGCTGGGGCGGCACCCGCCGCCGGGTGGTGCCTTCCTGTTGGGTGTCGATCGCCTGGTTCACGTAGGTGGGATAGAGGGCCAGGCTCACCCGCTGACCGAAGGCGTCGCTGAGCGACGAGAGCAGCGGCGAGAGCAGGGTCTGGCCCACCACCGTGGCCAGGGCGGCGCCGGCCCCGCCGCCGCTCAGGCCCGCCAGGGAGTTGCCGCCGATCAGGGCCACCAGCCGCTCCTGCGGCAGGGGCGGGCTGCTGCGCAGCTTGAGGTTCTCGGCGATGCGGTCGGCGGGCCCGCTCACCGACACCACCACCAGGATCAGATTCAGCTGGTTGAGGGCCGAGAGGCCGGCCTGGTTGGGGGCGTTCTGCACCGAGGGGCCCAGGTCGCCCACCCCGGACGGCGAGAGCACGCTGAGACTGTCGGAGATGCGGGTGCGCAGGGCGATGTCGAGGTAGGGCACCAGCCCCAGGGAGGGGGTGAAGACCGCCACGTTGGGGGCATCGGGGTCCAGGCTGAAGCTGGTGGTGAACAGGTTCAGCCGTCCCCCCAGCAGCCGCACCACCCCGGAGGCCCGCAGGGAGGGATCCAGCCGCCCGGCGATGCGCAGGCGGCCGGCCGTGGTGAAGTTGGCGATGTTGGGGATTACCACCCGCAGGTCCGGCCCCAGCCGCAGGCTCATGTCCTGGAAGGCCAGGTAGGGGAAGCGGGGCACCGAGGCCCGCAGGGCTTCGGCGGTGGTGGACTCCACATCGGGGCCGAGCAGCACCAGGGGCTGGTCGAAGTTCCACTTCGACTCCAGCAGCTCGGGCATGGTGCGCGGCTGGACCGGCTGGTCGGACACCGGCTCGCTGGCCGCCAGCTGGCCCGGCTGGACGTTGATCGTGCCGCGGCTGATCGCCACGTCGCCACCGAGCACGGGGGCCAGCAGGCTGCCGCTCAGATGCAGCTGGCCGTCCCCCACCGCCGCCAGGCGCGGCACCTTGAAGGGCACCTGCTCCAGCTTCACCTGCAGGGTCCGCTCCTGGTCCAGGGGCCGGAACAGCCCCAGCCGGCCTTCGCCGCCCACCACCCCCTGGGGCCCCACCCGGGCCTGGAACTGCTGCACCACCAGCTGCTCGAAGTCGAACAGGATCGTGGCGTCCACCTCCCGCACCTCCTGGCCGATGAAGCGGCAGCGGAGCTCCCGCAGCCGCAGGAAGCCGTTGGCGATCGGGTCATCGAGGCTGCCGCGCACCAGCAGCTGCAGGTCGGCGCCGCCCTCCTGCCACTCGAAGGCCTCCCCCCCCAGGCGGGTGAGGAAGCGCAGGCCGTCGCCCCGGGTGGCCAGGCGCAACTCCAGCCCCTGCTGGGAGGCCACCAGCGGGATGGTGCCCGCCAGGTCGACGCTGCGGGAAGCCCCCTCGGCCCGCAGGGCCAGGTCCAGGCCGATCCCCTCGGCCTTCAGCTCCACCCGGCCCCGCTCCAGCTCCAGCGCCTGCTCGCCGAGGCGCCCGTCCACCAGCGCCAGGTCGAGGGAGAGTTCGGGACGGGGGCCGCCCAGCCGGTAGCGGCCTTTGGCGGCCAGGCTGCCGCGCAGGTTGTCGGGCAGCGGGGTGAGCAGCGCCAGCAGGGAAAGGGGCAGGTCGGCGAGGCTGAAGCGGCCGCTGCCGCCGCTGAGCGGCCCCTCCAGGCGCACCTCGAACGGCCTGCCGGCGAGGGCCTCGGCCCGGTCGCCCTGGTTGAACCAGAGGTGGCCGGTGGCCTTGAGGTCGGCCCGGGTGCGGGCGAAGTCCGGGCCGCTGAGCAGCAGATCGGCATCGATCCGGGCCTGCAGCCGCTCCAGCCGTTCCGCCCGGCTGGCGCGGCTGGCCGCCTGCTCCCGGGCGGCGACGCGTTCCTCGGCCCGGGCCAGGGCTGCAAGCTGGTCGGTGACCGTGCCGGCCATGGTGTCGATCACCAGGCTGCCCAGGTCACTGGCCCGCCCGCGGGCCGGGGCCGGCGCCCCGCGCCAGATGGGCCAGGCGTCGGTGAACTGGCGGAACAGCAGCGTGGAGAGCTGGCGTGCCTCGAAGCGGGCCCGGAACGGTCCGTTCCAGCGCCCGGAGACCGTGGCGGCGATGCGGCCCTCGCCGAGGGGCTCGATCTGCCCCTTCACCCGGTACTGGCGATCGTCGTAGGCCACATCCGCCTCGATCCGCCGTCCCCCCACCCCCAGAAACTCCGGCGAGAGCAGCTCCACCCGGCCGTCGAAGCCCAGTGGCTGCAGGCCCAGCCGGCCGCTGCCGCTGAGGTCCCCCTGCAGGGGACGCAGGCGGCGCTGGGGGCCGGTGGCCACCGCCAGCCCCCGCAGGGGGAAGGCGCGGGCCAGCCAGCGGTAGTCCGCCGGCCGGCCCTCGAGGGTCAGCACCCCGCCGTCCCGTTCAATCGCGGCCCGCACCGGCTGCCAGCGGCGGTCGAGCAGGGCTGTGAGGCGTCCGTCCGGCGTCGGCGCCACCGTGGTCAGATCCAGGGAGCGGTCCCGCAGCCGGCCGCGCCAGGTTTCCCGCAGCAGCAGCGGACCGGCGCCGGGCTGCTGCAGGCGCAGCTGCAGGTCGGGGCGCAGCTCGGCCAGGGGACCGGCGATCGTGCCCTCCGCATCCAGCTGGCCCTGGAGGGTGGTGCCCAGCAGCGGGTCGAGACGGGCCAGGGGGTAGTCGCGCACCTCCACCCGGGCCAGCAGCGGACCGGCCACCAGGCCCTGGCCCGGCTGAAAGGACAGGGGCAGCCGGGCCGTGGCCGCCAGGCGATCGGCATCGAAGCGTTCCAGCCGCAGCAGCTTGTCGCTCCAGACCAGCGCCGCCTGCCAGGGCCCCAGCAGCCGCTGGGAGGCCTGGCCCGTCTCCAGCCGCAGGCGTGGTGTCGCCAGCGGGCCATCCACCCGCAGCCGACCGACCAGGGGCTGCCGCGCCCAGACCGGCAGCCGGGCAGCGGCGGCAACGTCGTCGGGATCGAGGCGCCAGCGGG
>NZ_JAYGHZ010000377.1:0-4256 GCF_034931285.1 Synechococcus sp. BA-120 BA3 | reverse complement strand
GGCGGACATGATCCTTCGACGTTGTAATCAGGCGGGCCCCATGATCTCGCGCCAGGCTGCGCAGAAATTGCAGGTCGCCTTTTGTATAGGGGTGATGATCGGCAAAGGGCACGGCGTCTGCGACCTGCCCGCCAGCCTCTGCCAGACTGTCGAAGAGTTTCTGCGGCCGGCCAATGCCTGCAAAGGCGACGAGCGGGCCAGGCGGGGGCGGCTCGACCGGCACGAGCCGGACGCGCAGCACGGGCAGGCCGCTGGGCTTGTCGATCACCAGCAGATCGCCGTCGTCGTGGATCACGCCCCAGTGGGCCGGGACGGCCGGCTCCGGCCAGGGGGGACGTTGCCAGACGAGTCGATCGCCGCCAACGAGAACCGCGTCAGCCCGCAGGGGCACCCCGTTGCGGCTGATCTCGCCGGCCGCCAGACGCCGTTCCCAGGCCTCCGCGCTGGAGTGGCCGTAGCGCCCGGCATAGAAGGCCACCACCCCCAGGCCGGCCCGGGCTACGGGGATGCGGTCGCGGTAGGCCCAGCCGCCGTTGGGGCGGGAGGGCAGCCAGCCCGGGGGGAGGCTCAGGGGTGGGGATGGGGAGGCATCAATCCACCAGCCCATGCTCAAGGGCGAAGCGCACCAGCTCGGTGCGGCTGGCGGTGCCGGTCTTGATGAACAACCGGCTGACGTACTTCTCGACATTGCGGATCGACGTCTCCAACCGGCGGGCGATCTCCTTGTTCATCATCCCCTCGGCCACCAGCTGCAGCACGCTCGCCTCGCGGGGGGTGAAATCGAGCTTGACATCGCTGACGGGCTTGCGGGCGCTGCCGCCGCTGCCGCTGCCGCTGCCGGAGCCACCACCGCCCCCGCCGCCGAGCATGGAGCGGATCTCGGTGATCTGGCGGGCCATGGCGCCGATGTCGGCATCGGCGAAGCGGGCTGCCTCGGCCAGCAGGCGCTCCTGGCGCCGCACCACGTTGCGCACCCGTGCCACCAGTTCGTCCGGATCGAACGGCTTGGGGATGTAGTCGTCAGCGCCGGCCTGGAAGCCGGCGATGCGGTCGGCCGTCATGCCCTTGGCGGTGAGGAAGATCACCGGCGTGCCGCCGAGCCGCTCGTCGGCCCGCAGACGCTTCAGCAGGCCGTAGCCATCGCAGCGGGGCATCATCACGTCGGTGATGACGACGTCGGGCATCTGGGCCTGGGCCGCCGTCCAGCCCTCCTCGCCGTCATTGGCGGTGGTGACGGCGAACCCCTCGTCCTCCAGGTAGGCCTTGACCGCCGTGCGCAGTCCGGGTTCGTCATCGACCAGCAGCAGCCGCACCGGGGTGCTGACGGCGGCTTCGGCCCCCTCCGGCGGCCCGGACGGCTCGGGGATGGGGCCGGCGGCGGCGGAGGGTTCCTGGCTCATGGGGGAAATCTATCGACCGGGACCGAGCACCACCTGCTGCCGTTCGGGCAACAGGCCGCTGTAGCCCAGTTGGCGGGCCACCGGGCCGAGGCTGGCGGGATCCCTGCCGGCCTGCTCAGGGAAGCAGACAGCCCACCACATCAGGTGATCGAGGCGGTTGGCCGGGGTGATCACCCCGCCGGGATTGAGCTCGCGGATGACCAGCCGCCGGGAGCTGCCCGTGATCCGCAGGGGGGCGGTGACGCTGCAGCCGATCTTGTCGGTGGCGACGGTGACCCGGTCGTCGAGCTCCTCCCACACCTGCACGCGCCACATCCCGGGCTGGGCGGGTTCGGCCACCAGGCCGTAGATGCCCACCACTTCCCGGCCTCGGTGGGTGACCCGGTCCAGCAGCACCCGGAAGCCCTTGGGCCGGCTCTCCTCGTTGCTGCGGGACTCGCCCTGGGCGGCCGCCGGGCGGGGCAGGGCCAGGGACCAGGCCAGCGCCAGCGCCAGCGGCGACACCGCCAGGACGGCCGTGGCGAGCACGGCCCCCGGGCGGAGGGGACGGGCACCGCAGGGGCGGGGACGAATCAGCATGGCCCCATGCTGACGTACCTCGACCACCACGCGAGCACCCCGTGCGATCCGGCGGTGGTGACTGCCATGGCACCCTGGTGGACGGCGAACGCCGCCAACCCCTCCAGCCGGTTGCACCGGCCGTCCCTGGAGGCGGGCGCGGCGGTGGACATCGCCCGCCGCCGGGTGGCCAAGGCGCTGGGCATGGCCGACGACGCGGTGATCTTCACCAGCGGCGCCACCGAAGCCAACAACCTGGCCTTGCGGGGGGTGGCCGAAGCGGCCCTGGAGCGGGGCGAACCCCGTCGCCGGCTGGTGACCCTGGCCACCGAACATCGGGCCGTGCTGGAGCCGCTGGCCTGGCTGGAGCGCCATGGGTTTCCCCTCACGGTGCTGCCGGTGGCGGCCGATGGCCTGGTGGACCCCGACCGGCTGGCGGCGGCCCTGGGGCCCGACACCCTGCTGCTGTCGGTGATGGCGGCGAACAACGAAATCGGCGTGCTGCAGCCCCTGGCCGCCATCGGCGCCCTCTGCCGCAAACACGGCGTGCTGTTCCACTGCGACGCCGCCCAGGCGGTGGGCCACATCCCCCTCGCCATGGCCGACCTCGGCATCGACCTGCTCAGCCTCAGCGGCCACAAGCTCTACGGCCCCAAAGGCATCGGCGCCCTGCTGCGGCGCCCGGGGGTGCCCCTGGCCCCCCAGCAGCTCGGGGGCGGCCAGGAGGGCGGGCTGCGGGGCGGCACCCTGCCGGTGCCCCTGATCGTTGGCCTTGGCGCCGCCGTGGCGGGCGCCCTGGCCGACCGGGAGGAACGGGCCGCACGGCTCGGGGCCCTGCGGGACCGGCTCTGGGAGGAGCTGGCGGCCCTTGGCGGAGTGCGCCGCAACGGCCATCCGCGCCAGGGCCTGCCCCACAGCCTCAATGTCAGCGTCGAAGGGGTGGACGGCACCCGCCTGCACCGCCAGCTGCGCCGGGTCCTGGCGGTGAGCAGCGGTTCGGCCTGCAGCCAGGGGAGCCCCTCCCACGTGCTGGCCGCCCTCGGCCTCGACCGCAGCGCCGCCGGCGCCGCGATCCGCTTCGGCCTGGGCCGGGGCACCACGGCAGCCGACATTGACGTCGCCGTGGCGGCGGTGACGGAGGCGGTGGCGGAGCTGCGAGTGCCTGTCTAGCTTTCGGGCCTGCGCCCTTCCCTTGATGTCCACACCCGGCGGTCGACAGGGGCCCCGGCTCAACTTCGGTGATGCGCTCCAGGAGGGCTGGCGGGCCTTCAGCCGCAGCCCGGGGCCCTTCGTGGGCTTCCCGCTGGTGGTGGTGGCCCTCCAGTTCATGATCCAGCCCCTGCAGAGCCGCATCAGCAACGGCGGGGTGGCCTCCAGCGACCCCCTCGACTGGGTGCTGTACCTGATCGGGCTGACGGCGAACCTGCTGCTGAATCTCTGGTGCGCCATCGGGCTGGTGCGTGGTGCCGGCAGCGCCCTCCAGGGCGGCCACCCCTCCCTGGGGCAGCTGATGCGCTGGGACGGGGAGGTGTTCGGGCGGCTGCTGCGGGCCTGGCTGCTGCTGGCGGCGGTGGTGGCCGTGCCCCTGCTGGGCCTGCTGCTGGTGGTGGGCGGCCCCCTGGCCCTGCTGGGGATCTACGCCGACCAGCTGGTGCCGTTCAGCCGCACCCTGGTGGAGGTGCTGGGGCTGAGCCTGGCGGTGGTGTTCGCCCTGCTCCTGGGGGTGCTGCTGCTGGGGGTGATCTACCTGGCGATCAACCAGAGCTTCCTCACCCAGATCGTCCTGTTCGAGCGCGCCGGCTCCCGCACCGCCATCCAGCGCGGGCGGGCCCTGGTGGACCCCAGCTGGCTGATGGTGCTGCTGCTCACCCTGATCGAGGGTCTGCTGGTGCTCCTGGGACTGCTGGCCTGCCTGGTGGGGGGCTTCGTGGCCTGGCCCCTGGTGGTCTGCATTGCCACGGCGGCCTACCGGCAGCTGGTGCTGGCCGGCGGTGGCCCCGATCCCCTGCCGCCCCTGCCCGGCCGCTGAAGGCGCTGGGGTGGCGGCCGCCTTCTCAGCCGGCGAGCCCGGGGGCGAAGGGGCCCACCGTCAGCAGCACGAAGCCCAGCACCCCCACCAGGGCCAGCAGCAACTGGGCCAGACGGCTGACGAGCATCCCGGCCACCACCGCCAGGCCCACCAGCAGGGAGCGCCGCAGCCGGCCCAGGCCGGGCGGGCCAAGGGACGGCGGGGCGGTGATCAGCTCACCCAGGCTGGCGCCCAGCAACGGACCCACCCTGGCCCTTATACACATCTCC
>NZ_JAYGHZ010000376.1:0-4298 GCF_034931285.1 Synechococcus sp. BA-120 BA3 | reverse complement strand
GAGCTTGAGTGCCTCATGGTCGCCTTTGAACTGCTTATTAAGCTGAACTGTCTGAGGGGCACCAGCACGATGCCCTTGGCGGTGCGGTTGAGGCTCATGGGCAGGGCTCCGCCCGGGCCAGGCCGGCTTCGATCAGGCCAGCGGCGATGTCGTCACCGCCGGCCAGCAGGCTCACCCGGGCCAGCAGGGTGCCGTCCCGCTGGCCCATCGGGCGCAGGTTCACCCTGGTGCGGCGGGGCAGGGCCTGCCGCAGCCAGCTGATCGCCTCACTCTCCTGTCCTGGGGCCAGTGCCATGCAGGCCAGCTCCACGGGGTAGCTGCGGTTGCCATCACCCACCTGCAGCAGGGTGCCGCTGCGCACCTGGTACACCTCCGCCGCCGCGGCCGCGCCGGGCCACAGCAGCATCAGTGTGAGCAGGGCCCCGAACAGCGTCAGAGCTTGGCGCCGCAACTGGGGCAGAACAGGTGGGCACTGGCGGTGGTGCTGCCGCAGGCGTTGCATTGGCGGATGGTGTCGATGGCCAGTTCGGGATGGCTGGGCAGTCCGACCATCTGGGCGTTGCTGGCACCCGGGGGCACCATCGGGTAGCAGTTCTCGTTGCGGCGCACGCGCACGTCCACGAACACCGGTCCGGGATGGGCCAGGGCCTCGGCGAGGCCGGAGCGCAGCTGGGCCCGGTCGGTGATGCCGATGCCCTTGACGCCGAACGCTTCGGCGAGGGCGGGGAAATCGGGCATGCCGCCGGTCATCTCGGAACTGGAGTAGCGCTCCTCATAGAAGCTCTCCTGCCACTGGCGCACCATCCCCTGCCAGCCGTTGTTGAGCACCACCACCTTCACCGGCAGCTGGTACTGGCTGAGGGTGCCCAGCTCCTGGATGTTCATCAGGATGCTGGCGTCTCCGGCGACGCAGATCACTGTCTCGTCGGGGAAGGCGGTCTGGACGCCCATGGCGGCGGGCATGCCGAAGCCCATGGTGCCCAGGCCGGCACTGCTGATCCAGCGGCGGGGTCCGTTGCGCAGGAACTGGGCCGCCCACATCTGGTGCTGGCCGACATCAGTGGTGAAGAACGCCTCGGAGGCCAGTTCCCGCAGGGCGATCACCACCTCCTGCGGCGCGATTTCGCCGGTGGGCTGGGGGATCACCAGGGGGTAGTGGTGCTTCCAGGCGTCGATGCGCTCGAGCCAGGCGTCGGTGCGGCGGTTGGAACCTTCGCCGATCGAGGCCTGCAGCAGGGCCTCCAGGGCCTGCTTGACATCGGAGACGACCGGCACCTCGGGCACCCGGTTCTTGCCCACCTCGGCCGCATCGATGTCGATGTGGATCACCTGAGCCCGGGGGGCAAAGCTGTCGAGGCGGCCGGTGACCCGGTCATCGAAGCGGGCGCCGACGGCGATCAGCAGGTCGCACTCGGTGACGGCGAAGTTGGCGTAGGCGGTGCCGTGCATGCCGAGCATGCCGACCGCAAGGGGATGGTTCTCATCGAAGGCCCCCTTGCCCATCAGGGTGGTGGTGACCGGCAGCCGGAACCGTTCCGCCAGCTGGTGCACCTCGGCGTGGGCGTCGGAGGCGATGGCGCCGCCACCCACATAGAGCAGGGGGCGGCGGGCCTGGCGGATCAGGGTCAGGGCGTCACCGATGGCCTCCGGTCGGGGGGCCGGCGAACGCTTGAAGCCCGAGGGGATCGCCGATCCCGGGGCCACGGGGGTGTAGTCGAACTCCTCGGCACCCACATCCTTGGGCACGTCGATCAGCACCGGGCCCGGACGGCCGCTGGCGGCGATCAGGAAGGCCTCGGCCACGATGCGGCCGATGTCGGCGGGGTCGCGCACCACCCAGGAGTGCTTCACGATCGGCAGGGTGATGCCGAAAATGTCGGTTTCCTGGAAGGCATCGGTGCCGATGGCGGCCCGGGGCACCTGGCCGGTGATGACCACCATCGGCACCGAATCCATCTGGGCGGTGGCGATGCCGGTGACCAGGTTGGTGGCGCCGGGGCCGGAGGTGCCGAAGCAGACGCCCACCTGGCCGGTGGCACGGGCGTAGGCGTCGGCGGCATGGGTGCCGCCCTGCTCGTGGCGCACCAGGATGTGCTTCAGCCAGCCCCGGGCCTCCGCCTTGTGGAGCTCGTCGTAGATGGGCAGGATGGCGCCGCCCGGGTAGCCGAAGATGTGGCGGACGCCATGGCGGTGCAGGGCATCCATCAGGGCGTAGGCCCCGCTCACCCGCATCGGCGCTGACGACGGCGCCGGGGCCTGGGGACTGGAAACAGTGGGGCTGCTGGTCCCGGCGGCGGCGATGGCGGAAGGAAGGGGCGTGAGCGTCACGGCGGCGGCTGGGGTCGGGCGAAGGGAGGGAATCGTCAGGATGGGAGAGCGTTCAGCCCGGGAGCCAGGCGTCCGGGCAGGGGTCTCGGAACCATCAGCGGAAGACACCAAGGTTAGGTCGCTGGATGGGGTTTGGGTTGCGCTGCCGGCGGCTCTCCGCCATGGCCCGCAACACGCGGGCCGGATCCATCCAGGCGCCCCTGTAGCGCAGGCCCCAGTGGAGGTGGGGGCCGGTGGTGCTGCCCGTGAGGCCCACATGGCCGATCACCTGGCCGGTGGCCACCCGCTGCCCCTCCCGCAGCAGGACGCCGCCGCTGCGGTAGACGCCGTTGCCGGCCTGGCCCCCGAGGTGGCAGTAGATGTGCTCGTAGCTGCCCGAGCGGATCACCAGCCCGTTGCCGCAGCCGCCGTCGACGATCACCTCGCTCACCGTTCCTGCCCACCAGCTGCGGATCGGCGATCCCAGGGGCGCGGCGATGTCGATGCCGTAATGGGGACGCACGTCGCCGCTGAGGGGATGGGAGCGCAGGCCGAAGCCGCTCGTGTAGCCGGCGAAGCTCGCCACCGGAAACGCCCCCCGGCCCCAGAGGCTGGCGGTGCGGGCCTCGGCGGGCAGGGCCTGGCTGCTCAGCCCCAGGGTGGCGGCGATGACCAGCGAACGGCTCCGCAGGCCGGGGCGCCTGGAGCGATCAGAGCAGTCCAAGGGCATGCAGGGGGCCGTGACCGGTGAGTAATTCCAACAGAAACGCGGAGAATCCGACCATGGCCAGCCGGCCATTCCAGACCTCGGAGCTGTTGTTCCAGCCCCAGGCCCACTTGTCCTGGGGATAGAGCTTCACCTTCTTGGGCA
Source organism: Synechococcus sp. BA-120 BA3 (assembly GCF_034931285.1). Classification (NCBI taxonomy): domain Bacteria; kingdom Bacillati; phylum Cyanobacteriota; class Cyanophyceae; order Synechococcales; family Synechococcaceae; genus Synechococcus; species Synechococcus sp. BA-120 BA3. Next base: position 1,120 of record NZ_JAYGHZ010000376.1, on the reverse strand, counting down.
GCTGGGCCGCCATGTCGAGGTTCACCTCCGGGCCCGCCATGGCTTCGTGGACCAGGTCGGCGAGTCCCTGGATGAAGGTGGGGTCGGTGTCGAGGGCCGGCACCCGGCGGAAGTGGCTGACGCCGGCCTCGGTGGCGATCTCGCGGTACTCGATGTCGATCTCCTCGAGGGTCTCGATGTGCTCGCTGACGAAGCTGATCGGCACCACCACCAGCTCCTGGACGCCCTGCTCGCCCAGTTCCCGCAGAGCGTCCTCGGTGTAGGGCTTGAGCCATTCCACCGGCCCCACCCGGCTCTGGTAGGCAAGGGTGGAGGGGTTGGAATGGCCCAGCAGCTGTTCCAGGCGCTCCATCACCAGGGCGGCGCAGGCCTCGATCTCCTTCTGATAGGGGTCGCCGGCCTCCTCCACGTAGCTCTTGGGCACCCCATGGGCACTGAAGAAGATGTGAGCCGACGCCGGGGCCTCGCAGTTGCCGACCTCCCGGGCGATCAGCCCGGCCATGGCATTGATGTACCCGGGATGGTCGTACCAGCTGCGGATGCAGCGGATCGGCAGCCGGCGGAAGGCCGGGTCGGCCTGGCGGAGGCGCTGCAGCTCCCGGAAGCTGGAGCCGCTGGTGCTGATCGAGAAGTGGGGATAGAGCGGCAGCACCACCACCTCCTCCACTCCGTCGGCCTTGATGTCGCCCACCGCCGATTCGGTGAAGGGGTGCCAGTAGCGCATCGCCACGTAGCTGGTGGCGTCGACCCCCTCCTGGCGCAAGCGGCTCTGCAGCTCCCGGGCCTGTTGCTCGGTGATGCGGCGCAGGGGGGAACCGCCGCCGATGGAGCGGTAGGCCTCCTTCGACTTGCCGCTGCGGAGGGTGCTGATCAGCCAGGCGAGGGGTTTCTGCAGCGCCGGCGTGGGCAGGCGAATGATCTCCGGATCGGAGAACAGGTTGTAGAGGAATGGCCCGACGTCCTCGATCCGCTCCGGACCGCCGAGGTTCAGCAGCAGCACGCCGACCCTGGCCATGCCTTCGATCAGAAAGGCAGAGCGTAACCCCGCCTCCCCACCGGCGGCTGCCCGGCGGGTCACCGGCCCCTCCCTGGCGGCGCCGGGGCGGCAGGGGTAGCGTCC
>NZ_JAYGHZ010000375.1:0-4320 GCF_034931285.1 Synechococcus sp. BA-120 BA3 | reverse complement strand
CTTCGGCCCGGGCCGAGGCGGCCGAACGCACCAGGCCGGAGATCGTGGCCAGGGGCTGGAGGGTGTCCTTGCCGGGCAGGACGGCCACGTGGCCGAGGCCGCCACAGCTGGGGCAGGCCCGGCCGAACAGTTCGTAGATGTTCTGGCCCTGGCGTTTGCGGGTCAGCTCCACCAGACCGAGCTCGGTGAGCTGGGCAATCTGGGGACGGGCCGTGTCGTCGCGGGAGGCCTGGGTGAAGTGCTCCAGCAGCTGCAGCTGGTCGCGCCGGGACTCCATGTCGATGAAGTCGATGATCACCACACCGCCGATGTTGCGCAGCTTCAGCTGGCGGGCGATCTCCACCGCCGCCTCGCAGTTGGTCCAGAGCACCGTCTCGCGGGCGTTGGCCGAGCGGGTGAACGAGCCGGAGTTGACGTCGATCACCGTGAGCGCCTCGGTGGGCTCGATGATCACGTAGCCGCCGGAGGGGAGATCCACCCGGGGCTTGAGGGCGTCACGGATGGCGGCATTGACCCGGTAGTGCTCCAGGATCTCGGTGGGTTCACCGTGGTGCTCCACCAGCAGGTTGGCCTGGTCGGCGCCGAGGAAGGCGTTGACCCGGGCCACCGCATCGGCGCTGTCGACCACGACGCGCAGCACATCGGGGCTGTAGAGGTCGCGCAGCACCCGATGGATGAAGTCCTCATCCCGGTTGAGGAGCACCGGCGGGGAGGCCGTCTCGGCCGCCTGCTGGATCGATTCCCACTGGCGCAGCAGCGCCTCGAGGTCGTCGATCAGCATCTCCTCGCTGACGTCCTCGGCCTCGGTGCGGATCAGCAGGCCGGCGCCGGGGGGCTTGATCAGCACGCCGAGGGCCCGCAGCCGGTTGCGCTCGTTCTCGCCGTTGATGCGCCGCGAGATGTTGACCCCCTGGCCGTGGGGCTGAAGCACCAGGAAACGCCCCGGCAGGGAGAGGTTGCCGGTGAGGCGCGGCCCCTTGGTGCCCGTGGGCTCCTTCATCACCTGGACGAGCACCTTCTGGCGGGGCTCAAGCAGCTCGGTGATGCCGGCGCCCCCCTTCTTCAGGCGCAGGGGGCCCAGATCGGTGATGTGGATGAAGCCGTTCTTCTCGCTTTCGCCGATGTTGACGAAGGCGGCATCGATCCCGGGCAACACGTTCTCGACGGTTCCGAGGTAGACATCGCCGATCTGATAACGACCCTGGGCGACGATCAGTTCATCGACGCGTTCGTCGTTGAGCACTGCGGCGATCCGCAACTGCTCAGCGATGACGATCTGCTGGGGCATGGAAGAGATGGTGGGCTCAGTGGAGCCCTGCCGGGGGGCAGGTGGGGAAAGAAATCGGGCGGCGACCGTGGCGGTCGCTCAGCCACTGGAGAGAATCAGGCCGGACCCCGGAAACAAGGGAATCGGCTGGTTGCCTGGTCGGACCCCCAGAAGCCGAGGGGCCCGGATGGGAGCAGTGACGTCATCGGGCCGGCAGCGTGACGGAAGGAATGACGTTCCTTCCCGATGCAAAGCAACGAAGACCGAACCAAGCAATGTTGACTGTGATAGCGCTTTCGCCGAGGAGCTTCTAGAAAGCGTCCCTGAGGCAGAAGCGTCTGGGCGGGGGAGGAAGAAGGGAGGGAACCCTGCTATTCCTGTCTCCGTCTAGGGCGAACTTAGCATGCGTCCAGCCGGAGGCAACGGCGCTGGACCGGACCGAGCACCAGCGGCCGGCCGACGCCGATGCTCAGCCAGTGGCGCAGATGGTCGGGCCGCAGGCTGCGGCCCTGGGGATCCACGGCGGCCTCCAGATCCAGCGCCTGGCCGTCCTGCGGGGGCGTGCCCCCGGCGGGCACCAGGCGGAGGTCGAGCAGGTAGGGGCGGCACTCCCGCTCCCTTGGGCGCCCCTTCTTGTTCTGGTCCTGCCAGGGCAGGCTGGTGGCCTCCAGCAGCGCCGCGACCGCCGCGGCCCAGCGTTCCGGCGTCAGTGAAGCCGGAGCCGATGCCGCCGGATCGAGGGCCGCCGGATCGGGGGCCGGCCGCAGCGTGAACCGCCACTGGGCGGAACGGATCTGCTGGGCCAGGCCGGGGGTCGCCAGGGGCACGTCCCGGACCGAGAGCAGCCTCAGTTCGTCGCTGAGCTCCGCCTGCAGGCGCTTGCGGGCCGTCTCGGGGTCCACGGGGGCGGCGAAGTCCAGGTCGAGCCACTCGTGCAGGCCCTCCACCCCCAGGGGCAGGGGCAGCGCCACCTGCAGCCGCGGCAGGGGATGGAAGCCGCCGGTGAAGCTCACCGGCAGGCCGCTGCGGCGCAGGGCCCGCTCCATCAGCCGCAGGGTGTCGAGATGGCTGATCAGGGCCAGGCTGCCGGTCTTGGCAAAGGCGAATCGCAGCCGGCAGACCCGCTCGCTGGCGGGGGCCCGGGGCGGCAGCGCCGGCGGCACGGGGGGCGGCGGGATCACCACGTTGTGCCCCAGCTCCGGACCGCAGACGCCGCAGCTGCTGCAGCCCTCGAAGGAGCAGTCCGGCACCACAGCGGCCGCCAGGGCCCGGCGCAGATCCTCCGCCAGCCAGGCCTTGTCGACCCCGGAATCGATGTGATCCCAGGGCAGGGGCTGGCGGCAGAAGGCCTCCAGATCGCCGCTGGCGTAGGCCTCCGCCGCACTCCAGCCGCCCATCTCCAGGGCCCGGTAGGAGCCCCCCAGACCGGCGGCCTCAATCGCGCCTGTCCAGGCGGCATGGCTGCGGTCGGCCGATTCGAACCAGGCATCCAGCCCGGCGCCGGCCCGCCAGGCCGCTTCGATCACCGGCGCCAGCCGCCGGTCGCCGCGGCCGACGAAGTCCTCCACCGCCGACAGCCGCACATCGGTGTAGTTGGTCTTGATGCCCCGCAACGGCCGCAGGGCGTCGCGCAACAGCTGCTGCCGGCGCCGGAACTCCGCCGTCGACACGCTGTGCCACTGGAACGGGGTGTGGGGCTTGGGGGTGAAATTGCTGATCGTCAGGTTGAGCTGCAGCCGACCCAGGTCACGGCACTGCTGCTGCAGCCCCCGGCAGGTGTCGACGATGCCGAGCACGTCGGCGTCGGTCTCGCCCGGCAGGCCGATCATGAAATAGAGCTTCACGCGGCTGTAGCCGTTCTCCATGGCGGTGCGGATGCCGCGCAGCAGTTCAGCGTCCGTGAGTCCCTTGTTGACGATGTCCCGCAGGCGCTGGGTGCCGGCCTCGGGGGCGAAGGTGAGCCCGGCCCGGCGGGTGCCGCCGAGGATGTGGGCGATGGAGGTGTCGAAGCGGTCGACCCGCTGGCTGGGCAGGGTGAGGCTGACGTTGTGCTCCGCCAGCCGGTTGCGCAGCTCCACCCCCACCGCCGGCAGGGAGAGGTAATCGCTGCAACTGAGGGACAGCAGCGAGAAGTCGCTGTAGCCGGTGCGAAGCATGCCCTCCTCCACCGCCTCGATCACCGCCTCGGGTTCCACGTCCCGGGCCGGGCGCGTCAGCATCCCCGGCTGGCAGAAGCGGCAGCCGCGGGTGCAGCCGCGGCGGATCTCCACCGTGAGCCGGTCGTGGACCGTCTCGATGTGGGGCACCAGGCCCATGGCGTAGTGGGGCATGGGGGTGGCGGTGCGCCGCTGGATCCGGGACGCCAGGCCCGGCTCCAGCGGCACAAGGCTCACCCCGTCGGGCCCGGGGGCATACAGGGAGGGCACATAGACCCCGGGCACCTCGGCCAGGTCCCGCAGCAGGGCCCGGCGGCCCAGGCCGGCGGCCCGCCCCTCGGCCACCACCAGGCCGATCTCGGGCAGCAGTTCCTCCCCGTCCCCCAGGGCGAGGAAATCGAAGAAGGGCGCGAAGGGCTCGGGATTGCCCGTGGCGGTGGGGCCGCCGGCGAAGATCAGCGGCGGCGCCGCCGGATCATCCAGGGGCAGGTCGCCCCGGTCGGCGGCGCGGATCGGGATGCCCGCCAGATCCAGCATCTCCAGGATGTTGGTGCCGCCGAGCTCGTAGCTGAGGCTGAAGCCGAGGATGTCGAAGGCCGTCAGGGGCCGGTGGCTTTCCACCGCGAACAGGGGCGCTCCCCGCTCCCGCAGCCGGGCCGCCAGATCGGGCGCCGGCAGGTAGGCCCGATCGCACAGCTGGCCTGGAACGGCATTGAGGATCGCGTAGAGCAGCACATGGCCCAGGTTGCTGGCGCCGACCTCGTAGACCTCCGGATAGGTGAGCGCCCAGCGCACCCGGGCCGCCGACCAGTCCCGGGGCTCCACCCCCCGCTCGTTGCCGAGGTAGCGGGCCGGCCGGGCGATGCCGCCGTCGACCAGCTCGGCGAAGGCAACGGG
>NZ_JAYGHZ010000374.1:0-4389 GCF_034931285.1 Synechococcus sp. BA-120 BA3 | reverse complement strand
CCGCCGATCAGGCCGATGGCGTTGGCCGTCAGGCCCATCGTCTGCCGCAGGCGCTCGAGCAGCACCAGCCAGTGCTCCAGGGGCCAGAGCTTGGCGGGCCGCTCGCCGTTCACAGCGATCAGCACCGGCGGCAGTCCGGGCGGGGCGGGCTCGGCGGGCAGCTCCACCCGTTCGAAGTCCGTGTCCACCCAGGCGACGCGGCAGTGGAGTTCGCGGATGCTGTTGCTGCCGACCCAGCCGCGGTAGCGCTCCACCAGGGCGGGGCTGGCCCAGTGGGGATCGAGGGCCAGGGCGTGGAGGGGGTGGTCGCCCGGGGGGATCGGCGCCGCGCCGACCACGAAGCGCGGGTCCAGGGCCTGGGTCCAGGCGGGGGTGTGGGGGGCGTGGCCGTCGGCGTTGATGACCAGGTCCACGCCGCTGCCCCCTCCCGTCTCCGGGAGCGTCCGGCGCCACTGGCGCAGGGCCGGCAGGGCCGCCGGGCCCTGCTCCGCCAGGGGAAGGCTGGCATCGATCCAGGGGTTGAGCCGCTCCAGCTCCAGGGTGCGCTGGCTGCCCACGTAGGTGATCCGGGCGTCGGGATACTTCCGGCGCAGGCCCCGCAGCAGCGGCTGCAGCACCACGTAGTTGCCCAGCTTGGCGGCGCCGAGCACCACGATCCGGGGCCGTGGGCCGAGGTCCTCGTCCCGGAAGCGGCGCATCAGGCGGGGCAGGGTGTTCATGGCTGCCGGCGGCGGCCGATCGCGAGGCCCACCACGACCCCCACGGCCCCCCCGGCGAGGGCCCCCTGCAGCTGCCACATCTGCTTGCGCAATCGCCAGGGGAGGGCGCCGAGCTGCAGGCCCACCACCAGCGTCACCAGCAGCACCAGCACGAGGCCGCTGCCCGTCGGCCAGCCCAGGGAGGCCGCCTGCTTCGGGGTGGGGGGTGATGGGCGATCGGGACGCGACGGTAGGTTCATGGGGCTGGCTCCAGGCGCCACTGGCTGAGCCAGCGCCGCATCCAGGTGCCGCGGTGGGGCTGCTCCAGACGCCGCTGGCTGTGCAGCCAGAGGCTGTTGAGCAGGAAGGTGGTGCGGTTGCAGGCCTCCAGCCGGGGGTCGCTGGTGATGGTGGCGCTGGCCGTGGGGTTGGCCCGCTGCTGCAGGCGCTGGAGGTCGTCGGGGGTGATCCATGCGACGGCATCGCAGGCGCGCAGGCGCTCGGCGTAGTCGATGTCCTCGCAGTAGGCCGGATGGAAGTTGGCGTCGAAGAGTCCCACCCGATCCCAGGCGGCCGGGGTGATCGCGAAGGCGGAGAACTCCTGGGGGGCCGGCAGCAGCGGCAGGAACTGGGGACGGGAGGGGTCGATCCGCTCGATCACCCGGGCCAGGACGCCCGGGGCGAACACGACGTCGTTGTTGACCAGCAGCGTGAAGGCCGCCTCGGGAAAGGACGTGAGGATCGCGTTCCAGCTGGAGGCGACGCCCTGGTTGGTGAAGGGCCGCGCCACCCGCACCCGGCCGATGCCGGCGGGTGGCTGCCGCTCAAGCTGGGCGAGCAGCCGGCTGAGCTCATCCGTGTCGCTGAGGCCGGAGGCGACGCTGTTGTCGACGATGGCGAGCGTCTCGACGGGATGGTCGAGGCTGGCGAGCAACCGCCGCAGCAGATCGGGCCGGTTGAGGATCGGGATGCCCAGCACGGGGATGGCCGTGGGCACCCCGGTGCGGGGGCGGACCCCATCCAGGCGCTGCCAGAAATCCTCGACCGGGGAGCGATCGCCGCTGAGGGAGGCGTAGCGGGCCAGGCTGCCCCAGAGGTCCGGGTTGGTGAGGTCGCGGCGGCTGGGGGCGGCCGGCAGGGAGAGGAAATAGGTTCGGGTCCAGAGAAAAAGGAGGGACTTCGCTGCCGCAAGGTCCCCCCTCTCCAGACATGTGATGTAGTTACGGGCGAATCGGTCCTGTTCCACGCTGGCCACGGGCGACTGGGGTCATCAGCCGAAGGTGATGGAGTCGCCCTGGTTGGAGATGAAGGCCGTCTGGCTGTCGTCGAAGGTGTATTCCTCACCACCGATGATGAGCAGGTCGCCATCGCCGGCGCCGAAGATCTGGGTGCCGACACCGAGGTCGGACCGGGTGTTGAAGAACACCTGATCGACGGCAGTGTCGTTGCCGAGATCAATCCAGGTGTTCTGCACCCTGGCCGAGAAGTCGATGACGTCGGCGCCCAGGCCCAGAAGGAAGGTGGAGCCGGTGACCTTGCCGCCGAAGATCAGGGTGTCGTCACCTGCGCCGGCACTGATCCTGACGGAATCGGCCTTGTCGGTGATGGTGAAACTGTCGGCACCACTGCCGGCGGTCATGGTGGTGTCCTTGAGGGCCCCGGTGATCGCCGTGTTGTCGCCGGTGCCGAGGGAGATCGTACCCCTGGTGATGTCGGTGGCGATCAGGGTGTCATCGCCGCCGCCGGTGCTGACGGTGGTGTTCCTGGCGTTGCCGGTGAAGGTGACCGTGTTGTCATCGCCGTTGCCAATGTACGAAGTGTCTCTGGAAGCACCCGAGAATGTGGTGCGCGTGTCACCGGAGGAGGGCTCCTGGATGCCCACATCGCTGATGTTGCGGCCCTGATTGGGGAAGATGCGGGAATTGACAGTGTCGCCGTTGAGGCTGGTGAGGACCCTGGCGCCGGATGTGGTGGTCTGGGTGATCGTCTCGCCGGGATTCGGCACGAAGATCGAAAGGGTATCGGAGGAAGCCATTTCGAGAAATGATGCCGGATATTTGATGCTTCAGACCATATGGGCGTGTATTCCAACCTGCGTGTATCCCGTGTAACGTTTTCAACTTACTCTCTAAAACAACTCACCTACGATGAGCAAAACCTAAGCTTGTCTTTGTTGGCCCTTTGTTTCTGCCCCACGTCCTACAGGCAGATTCTCAGAAATGACTTCGTTGCAAAAACGCTTTCTTTGGGGCACGATTCCTGCCATGCCAGTGCTTCCCGGCGATTCCGACTTCGAGCTGGTGCTTCAGGAAGCGAGGGAGGCGGAAAGCCGGCAGGAATGGTCGGAAGCCGCCTGCATCTATCAGGAGCTGGCCTCAACCCAATCTGACCATGCCCCGCTGCTGCTGCGGGCCGCCAATGCCTGCTGGCTCTCGGATCAGCCGGAGGAGGCCCTGGCGCTGTACCGGCGGGCCTCCCTGCTGGTGCCCTCCAGCCCGGCCCCCTTCATGGGCCTCGGCAACAGCCTGCGGGACCTCAACCGTTTCGAGGCGGCCGACCGCGCCTTCCGGGCCAGCCGCCGGCTGGGGGACGGTCCGGAGGTGGCCTGCAACCATGCCTCGCTGCTGATCGGGCTGGAGGCCTACGAGGAGGCCTTCCGCCTGGCCGAACGCCGGTTCGAGCTGGCCAGTCTTGCCCCCGGTCCCGAGGGCGGGGTGGGCTCCGTGGTGGCCAGGGCGCGGCGGCTGCACGTGCGCACCGAGCAGGGCCTGGGGGATGGCCTGCAGTACCTGCGCTGGATCCCCCCCCTGATGGAGCAGGCCGTGGCGCGGGGCCAGCAGGTGGTGCTGGAGGTGGAGCCGTCGCTGGTGGCGCTGCTGCTGGTGGGGCTGGCCTGGATGCCCCGCTCGCCGGAGGTGCGGGCCAAGCCGGAGCCAGCCGGCGACAGCCAGGGGGACGCCGCCGGCGGGAGCGTGGTGAGCCTGCTGTCGCTGCCGGCGGCCCTGGGCGGTGCCCCCTGTCCCCAGCACCCGGGGCCGGATGGACGGGGCACCTACCTGCGGGGCCTGGCCCCTGCCGCCCCCGCCGGGGGCTACGGCCGGCCCCTGCGGATCGGACTCACCTGGGCCAGCGGCCGCAAGCTCAGCGATGGCTTCACCCGGCGGGAGTACCGCAAGCGCAGCCTGCCGGACGCCGCCCTGGTGGCGTTGGTGGAGGGGGTGGTGGCCCTGGGCGGTGAGCCGGTGCTGCTGCAGCAGGGGGAGGATCGGCGGCAGGCGGAGCCCGTGGCCCACCTGTTCGTCGATGCCATCGACCCTGCCGGTGATTTTCTGGCCACGGCCCGGGTGCTGGCGGACACCGACCTGCTGGTCACGGTGGACACGGCCATGGCCCACCTGGCCGGGGCGATGGGCCATCCGGCCTGGGTGCTGCTGCCGTTCAGCGCCGACCCCCGCTGGCTGCGGCAGCGCTCCGACAGCCCCTGGTACCCGAGTCTGCGGCTGTTCCGCCAGGCCGACGACCGGGACTGGCGGCCGGTGGTGGAGGCGGTGCTGCGGGCCCTGGAGCACCACCGCCGCCGCCGCTGAGGCCGCGGCCAGGGGATCTCAGCGCAGCAGGCGCAGGCTGCGGATCAGGGCCTCGAACGCCTCGGCCGCCCGGTTCACCTCGAAGCGGGCGGCCACGGTGGCGC
>NZ_JAYGHZ010000373.1:0-4389 GCF_034931285.1 Synechococcus sp. BA-120 BA3 | reverse complement strand
TCCCAATGGACTGATGAGCAAGACCAACCGGCGCCGGCTACGGCGTCAACAAGCCGGGGCTACAGCCTCACAGGGTGGGCCAGATTTCATGTCGCCGGAGGACCAATTCCGGATGTCGCTTGACAGGCAGAGCGAGCCGGTGCCAGCAGCCGATCGATCGTGGCCGGGCTCACCTGCAGCAGCAATCTCTTGAGAACCGGTTCGATCTCCAGGTGACCATGGCGCTCGAGAGCCTCCACAAGGGTGGGCAACACCGCCGCCAGGCGTTTGCCGCAGAGATGGTCGCTGGCCTCCCACAGGGTTTCCAGGAGTTGCACCACCTCGGGGCCATAACGCCTCCGGCCGAGCGCCGCCGCTGATTCGTGATCAGCGCCAGCACGGGCCGGTGGACCCCCATGGTCCGCAGGCTGCTGGCGCAGCAACCGCAGCACCGATTTGCGGTGATACCCGCTGAGTTCCACCAGTTCATCCACCAGGGCACCCTTCTCCTGGTAACTGAGCAACTGGTAGCGGCTACGGGCTGCCTCCAGCAGCTGCCTGCGCCGCTGACGCTGGAGCCGGCTTTCACCAGAGCTGGATGCCGACGCCAAAGGAACAAATTGACTGAGGCAACACTAGATGACTGGTAACAAGAATTGAGATTCAACGCGGGTGTGGGGGCGGTTGGCGGGTAATTGACGCCTGGTCGCGGCGACGAATCAGCCTGCGCTGGAGCGGTCAATCCGCCGTGCCCGCTTGCGGCGGTAGTGACGTGGACCCCGGAAACCGGTCCAGGGTGAATGAGAGTCTTCAGCCGGCCAGACTGGGCCGGGGACTCGACCATGAAACGCACCAGGCACACATCCGAACAGATCATCCGCAAGCTCTAGCCGAAGGCTTCTGCGAAGCAGTAGACCGCCGAGCAGCTGATCGCCCAGGGCAAGACCGTCGCCGACGTCTGCCGCGTCATCGAGGTGACGCAGCCGACGTACCACCGCTGGCGCCAGCAGTACGGGGGCATGCAGGCCGAGGAGGCCCGGCGGCTGACCCAGCTGGAGAAGGAGAACGCCCGTCTCTAGCCGAAGGCTTCTCCGAAGGAGTGGAAGCTGCTGGCGGAAGCGGAGCTGGAGAAGGCCATGCTCAAGGACCTCGTTGCGCCGTGAGGCGCACCTTGCGGTGCGACGGGAAACTTCTGAGCCCGGAACGTCGCCGCAGGGCTGTCACGGTCCTGCAGGAGCGTTACCGGGCTTCTGAACGCCTCGTCTGCCGGGTGGTGGGCCAGCACCGCAGCACCCAGCGTCATCCCGGCAAGGTTGTCTCGATTGAGGAGGCCAAGCTCCGGCAGCGTCTCCGGGAGATCGCAGCGGATCACATCCGCTGGGGCCGCCGGATGGCCTACCGCCTCCTGCGGCGCGAGTGCTGGACGGTGAACCACAAGCGGGTGCAACGGCTCTGGCGGGAGAAAGGCCTGCAACGGCCCACTCCCAGGAAGCGCAAGCGGGCACGACCCGCCGACGGCTCGGTGCGCCGCCACCGGGCCGAGCATCCCCACCAGGTGTGGGTCATGGACTTCCAGTTCGACGCCACCGCCGATGGCCGCAGACTCAAGTTCCTGAACGTGATCGACGAGCACAGCCGCCTCTGCCTGGCGATCCGGGTGGGCAGACGCTGCAAGGCCAAAGACGTGGTGGCGGTGCTGGAGGAGCTCACCAGCCTCTACCCGGCGCCAGCGTTCATCCGGTCCGATAACGGGCCGGAGTTCATTGCGCAGGCTCTATGGGATTGGTGTGAGGCCAGCACCACCACCAGCACGGCCTACATCGCACCGGGATCCCCATGGGAGAACGGCTTTGCCGAGTCGTTCAATGGCCGGTTCCGGGATGAGTTCCTCAACACCGAGCTGTTCACCACAGCCCCAGAGGCGCAGATCCTGGCCGATCGCTGGCGCTGGGAGTACAACTCGCTCAGGCCGCACTCGGCCCTCCAGGGGCTCACGCCCCTGGAGGCAGCTCAACAAGGAGCTGCAGCATGACCACAACCAACCACTCTCATAAGCCCTGGACCGATAAAGGGGGTCACGTCAATCGAGCACAACGCTCAGGCAACCGTCGGTGCGGCGTAGGAGCAGGGTCACGTTCTCGGCCAGGCCGATCCGTACCGGCCCGTTGCCGATGATCGTGACCGTCCAAGCCGCCGCCATCTTCAACAGCAGACGCCACTGGCGCGAGCTGAGCTCAGCATCGAGCGGCGTGATGAAGGTGAGCGTGGAGCTCAGGAAGGAACTCGCTCCGGCGTTAGCGACTCAGGAGCGGTACCGGCGACTTCAAGGCAGAGCTCAATAGCCTCCTTGACTCGCTCCATCAATTGATCCAGGGATTGGGCCTGCGTATGACAACCGGGCAGTGCCGGGACGGTCGCCACAAAGAAACCTTCTGAATCCCTTTCGACGACAACATCAAATTGTCTGGACATTGAAGAAACCTCCTCAACTCAGCCTAACCGCCGCGCAGTGCAAACCTTAGGGCCAAGTAGCTCCTGGAGAACAGGCTGCAGGGGCGGTGGCCCGCCCCCCCCCAACTCACACCCCCAGCGGTTCCCCCTGGGCCTTCTTCTGCTCGGCCAGCACCTGCTCGAGACCCTCGATGTCTTCGTCGGTGATCTTGGTCTGCATCGGGCAGTGCTTGGGGCCGCACATCGAGCAGAACTCGGCCTGCTTGTAGATGTCGGCAGGCAGGGTTTCGTCGTGGTACTCGCGCGCCCGCTCCGGATCCAGGCTCAGGTCGAACTGCTTGTTCCAGTCGAAGGCATAGCGGGCGCGGCTGAGCTCGTCATCGCGGTCGCGGGCGCCGGGGCGGTGGCGGGCGATGTCGGCGGCGTGGGCGGCGATCTTGTAGGCGATCAGGCCCTCGCGCACGTCTTCGGCGTTGGGCAGGCCCAGGTGCTCCTTCGGCGTCACGTAGCAGAGCATCGCCGTGCCGTGCCAGCCAGCCAGGGCGGCGCCGATGGCGCTGGTGATGTGGTCGTAGCCGGGGGCGATGTCCGTCACCAGCGGGCCGAGCACGTAGAAGGGCGCCTCGCTGCACTCCTCCATCTGCTTCTTGACGTTGAACTCGATCTGGTCCATCGGCACATGGCCCGGACCCTCCACCATCACCTGCACGTCGTGCTTCCAGGCGCGGCGGGTGAGTTCACCCAGCGTCTTCAGTTCCGCCAGCTGGGCCGCATCGGAGGCATCGTGCTGGCAGCCGGGCCGCAGCGAATCCCCCAGGGAGAAGCTGCAGTCGTAGCGCTTGAAGATCTCGCAGATGTCGTCGAAGCGGGTGAACAGCGGGTTCTGGCGGTGGTGGTACAGCATCCACTGGGCCAGGATGCCGCCGCCGCGGCTGACGATCCCGGTGAGGCGACCCTTCACCAGCGGCAGGTGCTCGATCAGCAGGCCCGCGTGGATCGTCTGGTAGTCGACCCCCTGCTGGCAGTGCTTCTCGATCACATGCAGGAAGTCGTCCTCATCGAGCTTCTCGATCATCCCGTGCACGCTCTCCAGCGCCTGGTACACGGGCACCGTGCCGATCGGCACCGTGGAGGCATTGATGATCGCCGTGCGCACCTCATCGAGGTTCACGCCGCCGGTGGAAAGGTCCATCACCGTGTCGGCGCCGTACTTCACGGCCAGCTTCAGCTTGGCCACCTCCTCATCGAGGTCGGAGGCATTGGGGGAGGCGCCGATGTTGGCGTTCACCTTGCACTTGCTGGCGATGCCGATCGCCATCGGCTCCAGGCCAGGGTGCTCGATGTTGGCCGGAATGATCATGCGGCCCCGGGCCACCTCCTCCATCACCAGCGAATCGGGCAGGTTCTCCCGCTTCGCCACGTAGGCCATCTCCTCGGTGACCACGCCCTGCCGGGCGTAATGCAGCTGGGTGACGTTGGCTTGACCACGACGCTTCTGGATCCAGGCGCTGCGCATGACGGGCTACGGCAAAGGACGGGGGCGCTGCCGGAGACTGGTTTCACATTCCTGTTCCACTTCCCTGCGCCGGCATGACCCGGATCAGGTTCGGAGGGTGTGATCTCAGCCCTGGGCGAAGCGATCGTTGGATCCTGCGCCGGGCACCCCTAGTGACGCTCGAAACCTAGCAAGGCTGAACCGGGGTGGGGTCAAGGCGGAAAGGGGCAGGGCCAAGGCGGAACGGGGACAGGGCTCCGCCACCATGAATCCCGGTTCTGTACAGGCTGTACAGGTCCGGGGAACAACGCGCCACCCCATCCCCGGGGCCACGAACGCCCGCTGGCGAGGGCGCAGGCACAGGCGTCAGGCCTGCAGGCCGTCCAGGGCAATCGCCGTGACCCGGTGGTCGCCGTCGCCCTGCAGCGCCGCGAGGGCCTCGCGGGCCTGGGCCGCCTCCGGCC
>NZ_JAYGHZ010000372.1:0-4419 GCF_034931285.1 Synechococcus sp. BA-120 BA3 | reverse complement strand
GCGGTTCACCCGGCTCAGCCATCACCCCGCCCTGCTGCCGGATCCGGCCCCCGGCCGGGATCGGCTGGACATCCGACGGGCCACGGCGCTGCAGCTGGAACGCCACGGGATCGCTCCGGAGCGGATCGGCCTCTGCCCGCTCTGCACCATGGCCGAACCGGCCCTGTTCCATTCCTGGCGCCGCGACGGGGTCAGGGCGGTGCAGTGGAGCGGCGTGGTGTCGCAAGGCTGAGCGCCACCGCTTCGGCCACCTTGATGCCGTCGATCGCCGCCGAGAGGATGCCCCCGGCATGGCCCGCCCCCTCCCCGGCCGGGAAGAGTCCCGGGGTGTTGAGGCTCTCGAGCCCGGTGGGGTGGCGCTGCAGCCGCAGGGGTGAGGAGGTGCGGGTCTCGACGCCGGTGAGCAGGGCCCCCGCCATGGCATAACCCTGGATGCGGCGGGCGAACACCGGCAGGGCCTCCCGGATCGCGTCGAGCACGTACGCCGGCAGGCAGCCGTCCAGGCTGCCGAAGCGCAGGCCGGGCTGGTAGGAGCCCACCACGGCCTCCGGGGGCGGCTGCTGGGTGGGTCTGTGCTCGAGGAAATCCTCCAGCCACTGGGCCGGAGCCCGGTAGTCGCCGCCGCCGGCGTGGAAGGCCTGCCGCTCCCAGTGGCGCTGGAAGGCGATCCCGGCCAGGGGCTCCTCCCCGTCCTGGGCGTAGGGGGCCAGATCCTCCGGGGTGATCGGCACCACCAGGCCGCTGTTGGCATTGCGCTCCCGGCGGGAGTGCTGGCTCATGCCGTTGGTGACGACGCAGCCCTCTTCGGAGGTGGCCCCCACCACCAGGCCGCCGGGACACATGCAGAAGCTGTAGACGCTGCGGCCGGTACTGGCTTCGCCGTTGCAGTGGTGGACCAGCTTGTACTCGGCGGGGCCCAGCCGCGGATGGCCGGCCGCCTCCCCCCAGCGGGCCCGGTCGACCAGGGCCTGGGGATGCTCGATCCGCACCCCGACCGCAAAGGGCTTCGGCTCCATGGCCACGCCGAGGCGGTGCAGCATCGCGAAGGTGTCCCGGGCGCTGTGGCCCGGCGCCAGGACCAGATGGTGGCAGGCGATGGCCGTGCCGTCGGCCAGCCGCACGCCCGTCAGGCGCCGCTCGGGTCCGTCCCCCAGCAGCAGCTCGACCACGTGCTGACCGAAACGGACCTCGCCCCCCAGGGCCTCGATCCGGGCCCGCAGCCCGCGCACCACCGTGGCCAGCTTGAAGGTGCCGATGTGGGGGTGGTGCAGGGTGAGGATCTCCGGATCGGCCCCGGCCGCCACCAGCTCCTCCAGCACCTTGCGGATGTAGGCGGGGTTCTCGCTCACCTGGCTGTAGAGCTTGCCGTCGGAGAAGGTGCCGGCGCCCCCCTCGCCGAACTGGGCATTGGAGCCGGGATTGAAGCGGCGGCGGCCCTGCCAGAAGCCGAAGGTGTCCGCGGTGCGCTCCTTGACCGCCTTGCCGCGCTCCAGCAGCAGCGGCCGCCAGCCCATCTGGGCCAGCAGCAGGGCGGCGAAGTAGCCACAGGGGCCGGCACCCACCACCACCGGGCGCAGCTCCGAGGAGGTCCCCTCGGCCCGGGCCACGGGGCGGTAGCGGCTGTCCGGGGTCGCACGCAGGTGGGGGTCGCCGGCGTAGCGGCGCAGCAGGCGGCGCCTGGCTCCATCCTCGAGCTCCAGGTCGAGGCAGTACACCAGGGCGATGGCGCCGCGCCGCCGGGCATCGACGCTGCGCTTCACCAGGTGGTGGCCACGCAGTTCACCGGGGGAGAGCCGCAGCCGGCGGGCGATGGCCACCTCCAGGTCGGCGGCGCTGTGGTCGAGCGGCAGTTTCAGCTCGCTGAGGCGCAGCACGGCCGTGGCAGTTGGAGGGCTGCTGGCGTTCTAGGGCACGGCGGGGCGGGCGCCAACGCGCCGGACGGGGGCCAACGCTTGTGGCGTCCCCGGCCGATCCGCCGCGGAAGGTGCCATGGTGGAACCTGATCGCGCCTGGGGCCGGATTTCCGATGGGTCTGGCTCACTGCCCCCTCTGCATGGGTCTGGCGGCGCTCTGCGTGGTGCGCTATAGCGCCCATGCCCTGCTGCTCTGGCGTCTCTGGTTCGAGGGGGGCGGGGCTCCGGTGAGCCCAGCGCCGGTGGGGCTCCGCCAGGCCGCCTGCTGATCCGCCAGGCCGCTGGCTGAGGCGAACCGGACCTCGCCGTGTCAGGCCCTTCGTGCCGGGCTGGCAGC
Organism: Synechococcus sp. BA-120 BA3; assembly: GCF_034931285.1. NCBI lineage: Bacteria > Bacillati > Cyanobacteriota > Cyanophyceae > Synechococcales > Synechococcaceae > Synechococcus > Synechococcus sp. BA-120 BA3. The sequence continues at coordinate 2,169 of NZ_JAYGHZ010000372.1, read as the reverse complement.
GTCCAGCTCGGCTTCCAGGGCGGCGATGGCGATGCGGGTGGGCACCACCGCATCGGGGTTGAGGCTGATCGAGTCGATCCCCTCCTCCACCAGGAAGCGGGCGAAGTCGGGGTAGTCGCTGGGGGCCTGGCCGCAGATGCCGATCTTGCGGCCGCAGCGGCGGGCCGTGCGGATCGCCAGCCGGATCATGTCCTTGACCGTGGCGTGCCGCTCATCGAACAGGTCCGCCACCAGGGCCGAGTCCCGGTCGAGCCCCAGGGTGAGCTGGGTGAGGTCGTTGGAGCCGATCGAGAAGCCGTCGAAGCGCTCGGCGAAGGCCTCGGCGCCGATCACGTTGCTCGGCAGCTCGCACATCACGTACACCTCCAGGCCGTCCTTCCCCCGCACCAGCCCCTCGCCGGCCATCACCTCCAGCACCCGATCCCCCTCCTCGGGGGTGCGGCAGAAGGGGACCATCGGGATCACGTTGGCCAGCCCCATCGACTCCCGCACCCGCCGCAGGGCCCGGCACTCCAGCGCGAAGGCGGCGCGGAAGGCGGGGGCGTAGTAGCGCGAGGCCCCGCGCCAGCCGATCATCGGGTTCTCCTCGGCCGGCTCGAAAGCCGCCCCGCCGAGCAGGCGGGCGTACTCGTTGCTCTTGAAGTCGGAGAAGCGCAGGATCACCGGCCGGGGATGGAAGGCGGCGGCGATCCGGGCCATGCCCTGGCTGAGCAGGTCCACGTAGTAGTCGGCCGGCGCGTCGTACCCCGCCACCAGTTCGGCGATGGCCGCCCGATCGGCCGCCGCCGTCACCCGCTCCGGCTCCAGCAGGGCCATCGGATGCACCCGGATGTGGTTGGCGATGATGAACTCCAGCCGGGCCAGGCCCACACCGTCGCAGGGGATCGAGGCCAGGTGGAAGGCCTCCTCGGGGTTGCCCACGTTCATCAGGATCCGGGTGCGGGTGGCCGGCAGGTCGCCGATGGCCTGCTCCTCCACCCGGAAAGGCACCGCCCCCCGGTAGACATGGCCCACGTCCCCCTCGCAGCAGCTCAGGGTGATGGCGTCACCGTCGGCGATCCGGGCGGTGCCGTCGCCCGTGCCGACGATCGCCGTCAGGCCCATCTCCCGGGCGATGATCGCCGCGTGGCAGGTGCGCCCCCCCTGGTCGGTGACCACCCCGCTGGCCTTGCGCAGGATCGGCTCCCAGTCGGGGTCGGTGCGGCGGGTGACCAGCAGGTCGCCGTCCATGAACCGGGCGATCTCGCCGGGGTCGCTGATCACCCGGGCCCGGCCGCTGCTCACCGAGGCGCCGATGGCCCGGCCGCTGGTGATCACTGCGGCCGTGTGCGGCTCCAGGTGCCAGCTGCGCAGCACCGCCGCGCCCCGGCGGGATTCCACCGTTTCCGGGCGGGCCTGGAGGATGAACAGCTCGCCGCTGAGACCGTCCTTGGCCCATTCGATGTCCATCGGGGTGGGCACCCCGCGGCGTTCGCCGTAGTGGCGCTCGATCACGCAGGCCCAGCGCGCCAACGTCAGTGCCTCCGCGTCGCTGAGGGCGAAGCGCCCGCTGTCCTCCGGGGAGACCGGCTCGTTGCGCACCGCCCGGCCATCGCCGCCGCCGGGGTCGGCATAGACCATGCGCAGGGCCTTGCTCCCCAGCCGCCGGCTCAGGATCGGGGCGAACCCCTGCTCCAGGGTGGGCTTGAAGATCAGCCACTCATCGGGGTTCACGGCGCCCTGCACCACGTTCTCCCCCAGCCCCCAGGCGGCGGTCAGCAGCACGGCGTCGCGGAAGCCGGTTTCGGTGTCGATGCTGAACATCACCCCGGAACTGGCCAGATCGGAGCGCACCATGCGCTGCACCCCGATCGAGAGGGCCACCTCCAGGTGATCGAAGCCGTGCTGCTGCCGGTAGACGATGGCCCGATCGGTGAACAGCGACGCGTAGCAGTGCCGGCAGGCCTCCAGCAGTGCCGCTTCCCCCTCGACGTGCAGGAAGGTCTCCTGCTGCCCGGCGAAGCTGGCCTCCGGCAGATCCTCGGCGGTGGCGCTGGAGCGCACTGCCACCACGGCCGGGCCGCCGCCGGAGACCAGCTCGCCGCTGAGCTCCCGGTAGGCAGCCACGATCGCCTGGGCCAGCGGCGGCGGCAGTTCCGCCCGGCCGATCCGCTCCCGGGCCCCCTGGCC
>NZ_JAYGHZ010000371.1:0-4427 GCF_034931285.1 Synechococcus sp. BA-120 BA3 | reverse complement strand
GGCCGGGGACGTTGGGGCCGGGCCAGGTCCTGGCCCACCACCGCCGCGCTGAAGGCCGTCAGGGTGGCCAGGGCATCGGCCGGTTCCACCCCGTCGCCGAGCTCCGCCAGGCGCCGATCGAGGTCGGCGGCCCCGAACAGCTCACGGCCGGTGGACTTGGGCGGCGTGGCCTGGAGGTAGGGCTCCCGCAGCCACTGCTGCAGCCGCCCCTCATCGATGCGGCCCTGCCGCGCCCAGGCCCCGTCGGCATCAAAGCTCAGCCGCCCGCCGCTGAAGCGGGCCACCGCCAGATCCAGGAGCGTGTTGGCCGGGCCGCAGTCCCAGCCCAGCACCGGCGCCTTCCGATCGGGACCGGTGGGGGGAGGCAGCAGGGTGAGATTGGCGATGCCCCCCAGGTTGAGCAGGGCCCGCCAGCCGCCGATCCTGCCCAGCAGGGCGGCGTCGGTGGCCGGCACCAGGGGGGCGCCATGGCCGCCGAGGGCCAGATCGATGCTGCGGAAGTCGAACACCACCGGCCTCCCCAGCAGCTCCGCCAGCAGCGGCCCCTGCAGCAGCTGCCAGCTGGCCCCGCGGCGCTCCCCCTGCGGCGGGCGGTGCCAGAGGGTCTGGCCGTGGCAACCCACCAGCTCGGCCCGGCCGTCCGGATCGCAGGCGCGGGCGGCCAGGGCCTGGTGCTCGGTGAGCTCCTCGGCGAGGTGCAGCAGGGCCTCGGCGTCCAGGGGCACCCCCTGACCGACGGCCACCAGCCGCTCACGCAGGCCCGCCGGATAGGGGGTGTGGGCACTGGCCAGAATGCGCCAGCGCGGCCGGGCCGGGCGACCCTTCAGGCTCACCAGCACCGCATCGACGCCGTCGGCGCTGGTGCCGCTCATCAGCCCCAGCACCCGCATGGCTGTCCTTCGCACGGCAATCAGTGGGAAGGCAGGGCCTCGAGGGCTTCGCTGCTGCCCATCACCACCAGCAGCTCAGAAGCGTTGAGCACATGGGAGGCCGGCGGGTTGACCGTGAGCTGGTTGGCGGGGCCCGCCGCCAGCACGCTGACGTTGTAGTTCTTGCGCAGGTTCAGATCCCGCAGCGACTGGCCGACGAAGGAGCCGGGCACTTTGATCTCCTCGATGCTGTTGCGGTCGTCCAGCCGCAGCCGCTCCAAGAGGTTGGGCCGGACCAGCTCCATGCCCAGGCGAGTTCCCTGCATCTTCGACGGGAAGACCACCTTGTCGGCGCCGACACGCCGCAGCATCTTCTCGTGCAGATCGCTCGTGGCCCGGGCGATCACCTGCCGGACCCGGCTGCCTTCGCCATCCTTGACGATCAGGGTGGCCGTGATGCTGGCCCCGATCGGTTCGCTGATCGCCACCACCACCGTGCCCACGTCAAGGGCGCCGGCCGCCCTCAGGGCCTCTTCGTCGGTGCAGTCCACCACCCGGGCCTCGATGGCCGGATCCATCTGGCGCAGCTCATCGATGGCCCGCTGGTTGAGGTCGACCGCCAGCACCTCGGCCCCGTGGCGCAGGAGCTCCTTGCAAACGGCACTGCCGAAGCGGCCGACGCCGATCACGGCGTAGCTGTTGGAGGTGTCGGAGTCGCTGCCCTGCCACTGCCACCACTGGTTCATGAGGTCGACGACGCAAGGGGCATGGGGCGCGGATCGAAGGGAGCCGGATTCAGATGTAGAGCTCCTCACGGGGGAAGCCCACCCGATTCTGGGGCCGGCTGCCGTAGACGGCTGAAAGCAGCAGGAGAATACCGATCCGGCCGACGAACATGCCCACCATCAGCACCAGCTGCCCCCAGCGGTTGAGCTGACTGGTCACCCCCACGTCGAGGCCCACGGTGCCGAAGGCGGAGACACAGGTGAACAGCTTCTCCAGGAAGGTGAAGGCCTCGCTTCCGGGGGTGCCGGCGGTGGTGTTGCCGAGCCCCAGCAGCAGGGCCATCAGCAGGATGAACAGGCCCGAGCCGAGGGTGACGCCCACCGCCTTGAGGATCACCTTGGGGGGGATCTCCCGGTTGCGTACCACCACCTGGTCGTGGCCGCGCAGGGTGGAGCGGGTGGCGGCGATCAGGGCCGCGAAGGTGGTGGTCTTGATGCCACCGCCGGTGCCGCCGGGGCTGGCGCCGATGAACATCAGCACGATCATCAGGAGCAGCCCCGAGTCGGAGATCGTCTCCAGGGTCAGCGGCACGGTGTTGAAGCCGGCGGTGCGGGTGGTGATCGATTGGAAGATCGTCACCTGCAGTTTGTCCCAGAGGCTCAGCTGCTCCACCATCCCTTCGGTGGCGAAGTGCTCGGTGAACAGCAGGCCCACCGCCCCCAGCACGATCAGCAGGATCGTGGAGCGGATCACGAGGCGGGTGTGCAGGCTGAGGCGGCGCAGGCGGGCCAGCCGGAAGCGGTTCACCCAGATGTCGTTGGTGACCCGCCAGCCGACGCCGCCCATCACGATCAGCAGGCCGATCACGCCGTTGACGATGGGCTGGCTGCGATAGCCCACCAGGCTGTCGCGCCAGAGCCCGAACCCGGCGTTGTTGTAGGCGCTGATGCAGTGAAACAGGGAGGCCCAGAGCCGCTGGCCCCGGTCCGGGATGTCGGTGAAGCCGAAGTTGTAGAGCGTCAGCGTGCCGATGCCGATGACGATGCCGGCGATCAGCAGGATCTGGTTGAGGGTGGGGCCGATGCCGCCCACCCCAAATTCGTCCAGCGCCCGGCCCTTGTCGAGGCGCTGGCGCAAGCCGGAACGCCCCTGGACGAAGCCCTGGAGGAAGGTGGTGATGGCCATCAGCCCCAGACCCCCGGTCAGGATCAGCCCGGCCAGGGCCACCTGGCCGGGGAAGGTGAGTTCCGCCCCCACGTCGATGATCGAGAGGCCGGTGACGGTGATGGCCGAGGTGACCGTGAAGAGGGCCTCCCAGAGACCCACTTCATCGCTGGAGCAGAGCGGACTGGCGATCAGCAGAGTGCCGAAGGTGATGACCAGCAGGCCGGTGACCACCGCGAACTGCGGCACCGTCAGCCGGTGCCGCCAACTCTGCCGTCGATTCATTTGTTGGGCTGGGGCGTCATCCGCAGGTAGGGACGGATTTCGGTGACACCCTTGGGAAACTTCGCCCGGGCCTCGTCGGTGGGAATCGAGGGCACCACGACGCAGTCCTCGCCCTCCTTCCAGTTCACCGGCGTCGCCACCTGGTGGTGGTCGGTGAGCTGCAGGGAATCGATCACCCGCAGGATCTCATCAAAGTTCCGGCCCGTGCTGGCGGGGTAGGTGATCTGCAGCCGCAGCTTCTTCTTGGGGTCGATGATGAACACCGAGCGCACCGTGAGGTTGCTGAGGGAATTGGGGTGAATCATGCCGTAGAGGCTGCTCACCTTCTTGTCGCTGTCGGCGAGGATCGGATAGTCGACCGTGGTGTTCTGGGTCTCGTTGATGTCGCCGATCCAGCCCTTGTGGCTCTCGGCGGAATCCACACTCAGGGCGATCGTTTTGACATTCCGCTTCTCCCATTCGGCCCGCAGCCGGGAGACCTCACCCAGTTCGGTCGTGCAGACGGGGGTGTAGTCGGCGGGATGGGAGAAGAGCACCACCCAGCTGTCGCCGGCGAAGTCGTAGAGGTTGATCGGGCCGAGCTGCGACTCCTGAGTGAAATCGGGAACGGTGTCGCCCAGTTGCAGGGTCATGGGAGAGAAATTGGCGCCGGTCGATGCTGGCACAGCAACGGGGCCGTCGGTCGTGGCCGCGGCAGTCCAGGACTGGAGCTCCTGGAGCAGATGCTGCAGCCCCAGGTCGGCCGTGGCCGAGACGAACAGCATGCCCGGCTCCAGGGCCCGGGCCCGCTCCAGCTCGCCGCTGGCGCAGCGGTCGATCTGGTTGCCGATCACCCGCCGGGGGATGGTGGCGTTGAGGGAATCGAGGATGGTCTGGACGGTGCCGAGCTGCTCGGGCCAGGCCGGATCCGCCAGGTCCACCACGATCAGCAGGCCGTCGGCGTCCAGCGCCTCCTCGAAGGTGGAGCGGAACGCCTCCATCAGCTGGGGAGGCAGCTCCCGGATGAACCCCACCGTGTCGGTGACCAGCAGGGGCGGGCCGGCCCCGGCCGCCCCCCGCCCGATCCGGCGGGTGGTGGGATCGAGGGTGGCGAAGAGCTTGTCTTCGGCCAGCACCGCCTGGTCTCCGCTGGCCCCGGTGAGGGCGTTGAGCAGGGAGCTCTTGCCGGCATTGGTGTAGCCCACCAGGGCCACCTTCGGCAGGTCGCGCCGGCCCTGGCGCAGTCGGGCCCGGTGCTCCCCCAGCCGCTGCACCTCCCGCTGCAGCCGTTCGATGCGGCGGGCGATGGCGCGCCGGTCCTTCTCCAGCTGGGTCTCGCCCGGGCCCCGGGTGCCGATGCCGCCCCCCTGCCGCGACCGGCCCCGGCCTGTCCCCTATACACAT